>JACMMK010000198.1 GCA_014379045.1 Burkholderiales bacterium | reverse complement strand
TGCGTCCTCGCGCTGCTGTTTGCGAGGTTTCAGGCGCCCGTCGTTCGCCGCGTCGTGGTCGCAATGGTGGCCCTGGCGCTCATGATGCGTTGGGGAGAGGACGTCGGCCGCACCGATCTGGCCGTCGTTGCGCTGCTCGGGGCGGCGACCTTGGCATGGCTTTCCGGCCGTATCGTGACGGCCGCCCTGACGGTTGGACTCGGGCTCTTCATCCACGAGGCGAGTGTCATCCTGGGCGTGCCATTGCTTGCCGCCTTCGCGTGGCGGGATGCGTCGCGCGGAGATCTGGCTTGGCAGCGCGTACGCACTCTGCTCGTGATCCTCGGGGCCATCCTTGCCGTGTATGTCGCATTCCCGTGGCTGCCCCATTCGACAAACGCGGAGATTGCGACACGCGTGCGCGAGCGCGTGGGCAACAATGAGGCGGTCGACGTTGCTCTGTACTTCGCGCTGGCAGGCTTCCGCGGCGTTCGGGCCGCCATGTGCCAGAACGCGTTGGACCCCGCCGCGTCGATGCACGTGGCGATGGGACTCGTCGTGATCGCCGTCACCGCACTGGCGCTGGCGCCGTGGCGGGGCGCCAACCGATGGATGGTCCTCTTGGCCGGTCTTCCCGGCTACTTGCTGTTGACTAGTGTTGCCAACGACCACGCGCGCTGGACGTTGTATGCGTGCATGGTGCTTTGGCTCTTCGCGATCTCGGCACCTCGAGCCGCACTCGCTTCCTTCGATCGCAAGGTCGCTTTGGCAGACCTGGCGTGTCTGGCCGCAGGATGCGTCCTGGTGCTGGCTCTGGTGCCGGCCACTCGCCCCGGCATCTCGCGGGTGGTCTCACCCGTTCCGCGTGTCGACGAGTGGCTCTATCGCTCGCCCGGTCCAAAGCCGCTGGGCTTCGCGGAGGTCGTGGCGCGCTGTGATCCGTACTGGCGCGATGTCTTGCGCGCTAGTCCTTAGCCGCCTTGAGCAATGCCTAGGATGCTACTGCAGTTGTACCAGCCGCCACCGGAGCCGCCGACAATGCGCGCCAGACCCGCGGCTTCCGAATCGGCGACAAGGTGACATTCGACGATGGAGCGGGAAAGGCGCTCGGAGGCATTGTCAGGCGCATCAACCAACGAACCACCGGCACCGCGACGACGGTAGGGCACAATGATTGCGGGCCAATGGTTACTGGGACACGCTCCCCAATGTAGCCGGAGGTCGAATGAAATTGCTCAAGACGTCAGCCGCCACCCTTTTGGTTCTCTTCAGTACCGCATCCATTGCGCAATTGAACGCTCCCGCTTCGCCGTCAGGGCCGTCCGGGCCTTCCGGACCGGGTACCCCATCGGCACCTTCTGCCCCGTTCTCCGGACCAGGCGTGCAGTCGCCTTCGACTTCGCCGTCGTCGCCGGCGTCGCGGACTTCGCCGGGGGCAGTCATTATCGACCCTTCCCGACCGGGTGGTCTTCAGCCGCAGCCGGGCGGTTCGCTCAATGACACCAATCGTCGCAACATAGGCGGGCCCGAGCCGATTCCGGGGACGATCAACCCGGGTACGTTGCCCGACACTTCGCGCGACATCGGTCAACGACCGCCTGGTGCCGATGGCCTGACCGGATCGCCTTCGCAACCCGGCACATCCGGTGTCACTGGATCATCGCCGTATTCGATGCCGGGACAGCCCGGGCTTCGATAACGGTTGATGGCTGGCAGTGGTCGCGCCCTGCGTTGAGCGCTGTGCAGGCGCGTGTCGAACTGCCTCAGCTTCCTTGGTCGCGCACCGGCACCAGTCGTGCCGTTGCGCGCAGCCGGATTACGTCGCACACCGTCGCAGCGGCGGGGGGTAGATAGCCACCGTCGCGCGTGAGCAAGCCGATGATGCGAGGTGAATCGACGCCCGTCGTCGGTAGTTCTGCGACGCTTCCATCGCGCGCCTGATCGAGCAATACATAGCGCGGTTGATACCCCAACAGATCGGTGCCCGCGACCGTGGCCAGAATCAGCGGCAGGGAGTTCGATTCGAACCCTATTTTTGGCGCCGCAAGGCCATGTTGTGAGAACGTGTGTTCGAGGCGCAGTCTCGAGAACGCGCCGGCATCGGCCATTGCCCAGGAGTACGCGAGCAAGTCCCGCGCTTCGGGTCGAGGCAGCATTCGCGCAGGATGATCTGATCGGGCGATCACCACGATTCGATCCTCGACCAGTGTTTCGAAGGCGAGCCCCTTTTGCAGGCTTGTCGGATAGGCTCCGAACACGAAATCGAGTTCCCCCCGGCCGAGCGCGTCGGCGTTCGTCTGATTGCTGTCGGTCGTGGCGCTGATCCGCGCTGCCGACTCGCCCGTCGGCAGATGAGGACACACCTCAAGGGCGAAGAACGTGACGAGGTTCGGGTCTAGACCGAACCGGACTTCGCCGCGATGGCCTGCCGCGAGGTCGTTGATTTCGCGGCGCCCCTGTTCGAGCGCAAGCCGCACCTCTCGCGCGCGGCGCAGTAACGCGTCGCCCTCGACGGTCAGGACGACACCCTTGGGCGTGCGCACGAACAGCGGATGGCCTGCCTCGGCCTCCAGTCGTTGAATCGCCTTCGTTACGGCCGGTTGGGTCAGCGCGCGCTGGCTCGCGGCACGTCCGATATGGCCCTGCTCGGCCACTGCGATGAGCACCTCGAGATCGCGCAACAACATAACTGAAGGTTATCGAAGCCGTGTCGAAAAGAATTGGAATTCCGGATCGCGTCCGCGAATACTGCTCCGCATAACGAGCTTGAACAAATCCGGGGGAGGACACGTGATGGGATCGGGCGATCGTAGCGCGGCAATCGAGCGGCGTCGTGCGCGGGCACGCGGCGAGGCCGGTAGGCGCGTGTCAAGTGGATTCGATGCGATACCACGCGTGTTTCACGCGGGGCAGCGCCATCGATGGCTACCGGCGCTGACCGTGGCGCTCGCGGCGATGGTCTGCGCGGACGTTGTAGCGCAGAGCACGGCCTACCCAGCAAAACCCATCCGCATGCTGGTGCCGCTCGCGGCGGGCAGCGCGGTCGATGTCGTCGGACGGTTGGTGGCGGTCGGCATGTCTGCCGATCTCGGACAACAGGTGGTCGTCGAGAACCTGCCTGGCGCCGCGGGCCTGATCGGCACCGAACGGGCTGCACGATCGGCGCCCGATGGCTACACGATCGCCGCGGTCAACGACAGCATCATGACCGTGCTGCCGCAACTGCACGTCAAGTCGCCCTACGATTCGTTCCGCGACTTCACGCCGATCGCGCAGCTCGCCGCGGTCACCTGGTTGTTGGTCGCGCATCCGTCGGTTCCGGCGAAATCTCTGCCCGCCTTGCTCGCGCTGGCGAAGAAACGCCCGGGCGAAATCCTGTACGCCTCGGGTGGCAACGGCAGCCCGCAGCAACTCGGCATGGAACTGCTGCGTTCGATGACACGCGTCGATCTGGTGCATGTTGCGTTCAAGGGAGCGACCCCGGCGTTGAACGATGTCGTCGCGGGTCACGTTTCGGTGATGTTCAGTGCAACCTCGGTCGCGCTGTCGTTCGTCAAGGAAGGGCGTCTGCGCGCGTTCGGCACCGGCAGTCCGAAGCGCCTCGCGGTGCTGCCCGAGGTACCGACGATCGCCGAAGCCGGTGTCCCCGGCTTCGACTATGTAACGTGGGCTGGGCTCGTCGCGCCCGCCGGTACGCCGCCCGGGGTTGTCGCGCGCCTGAATGCTGCGGCCGTCCGTGCACTGCAACGGCCAGAGTTGCGTACCAAGGTGATCGATCTGGGGTTCGAGCTCATCGCAAACACCCCGGACGAGTTCGCGCAGGCCCTCAAACGCGATTACCAACGCATGGGCACCTTGATCCGAGAGGCGTCGATCAAGCTCGATTGAGTCAGTCGACGCACGCCCACAGCCGACCCCCTCCCAACCGAACCCTGACTTCATCGCGAAAGGCTTGGCCATGCTTCACAGAACGCGACTCGGTGTATTGATCCCCTCGTCGAACGTCGCGATGGAACCGATCCTCACGCGCATGATCGCCGAGCTGCCCGATGTCAGCGCACATTTCGGACGGTTCAGCGTGACCGAAATCGGCCCGTCGGAGCGCGAGATGGCGCAGTTCGAACTCGAGCCGCGCGTGGCCGCGGCCGAGTTGCTCGCCCAGGCCAAGGTGCAGGTCATCGGCTGGATCGGCGGCACCGGGTGGGTGGGTTTCGACAGTGAGCAGCGTCTGTGCGACGAGATCACGCGGCGCACCGGCGTGCCGTCGATGACCGCGATCCTCGCGCTGCGCGACATCTTCAAGGCGACCGGCGTGCGGCGTTTCGCACTGGTGTCGCCGTACCTCGCACCGATCCAGCAGCGCTGCATCGAGACCTTCGCCGGTGGCGGCTTCGAGTGCGTCGCCGAACGCCATGCCGAACTGCGCGACAACTTCGCGTTCTCCGAGGTCACCGAGGAAGAGATCGAGCGGATGACGCGCGAGGTCGCGCAGTCGAAGCCCGACGCGATCACCTTCATGAATACGAACTTCAGAAGCGCATCGGTCGCCGCCCGGCTCGAGCGCGAACTCGGCATCCCGATGTACGACCTGATTGCCCTCGGCGTCTATGCGTGCCTGAAGATGGCGGGCGCAGACCCGAGGCGTATCTCGGGCTGGGGAGAGCTCTTCAACCGTCGCTGAGCGTATTTCCGACTCGAGGCGACCTTCGCGCACCGATCACTCGACGCGCGCGCCCGCCTCTTTCGCCACCTTGGCCCACTTCGCGAGCTCGGCGTTCAGGAACACGCCGAACTCGCGCGGCGAGTTGCCTACCGGTTCGAAGCTGAGCGTGGTCATCCGCTCGACCACGTCCGGCAGCTTGAGTGCGCGCACGATCTCCTGGTGCAGCGTCGTGACCACCGCGCCGGGCGTCTGCGCCGGCACCAGCACACCGTTCCACGCGGGCGCATCGAAACCGGCCAGGCCGCTTTCGGCCAACGTCGGCAGATCTGGCAGCACACGCGCGCGCTGCGGCGTCGTCACCGCGAGCGGCCGGATGCGTCCTGCGGTGATCTGCGGTACCGCCGAGGGGCCGACGACGAAGTTCACCTGCACCTGGTCGGAGATGAGTGCGGTGACGCCGCCGGCAACCGTCTTGTACGGTACATGCACCATGCGCGCGCCGGTGCGGCTGATGAACATCTCGGCGATCAGATGCCCGGGTGAACCGTTGCCGCCCGAGCCGTAGTTGAGCGCGCCCGGGCGCGCCTTCGCGAGCCGGATCAGGTCATCGACCGTCTTCACGGGCAGCGACGGGTGGACGGTCAGCACGAACGGAATAGTGCCGAGCAGGCTGACCGGTGCGAAGTCGCGCGCCATGTCGTACGAGAGCTTGTAGAAGTTCGGATTGATCGTGTGCGTGCCGGTCGCGAGCAACAGCGTGTGACCGTCGGGGTTGGCCTTGGCGACGACTTCGGCCGAGAGCATGCCACCGGCACCGCCGCGTTCCTCGATCACCACCGGCTGGCCCCAGGTCTCGGTGAACTTCGGGCCCAGGATGCGCGCCAGCGCGTCGGGACCGCCGCCGGTGACGAAGCGCAGCGGCCGGTTCGGATACGACTGCGCGTGCAGCACGTCCGGCGCCACCGAAAGCAGGCACGCGACGTAACCGGACGCCAGTCTCGCGACATTCACGCGCGTCGTGCGCGCAGGCAATGCTCGCATCTCATCCTCCTCCAAGTCAGAGATCGAGAGCGGACCTTAGCACTTCAGGGCTCGGCCGCTGCCGTCTCCAGTCCAGCCACGTCGCGAGGCCGGCACCCATGATCGAGTCGAGCGCCGCAGCGTCGAGCCACGGCATGTGCTCGGTCCACTGTTCCACGCATTGCCGATAGGTCCCTGGCAGGCGCGACAGATCCGAGCCCCAGAACACGCGTGACGGCCCGAACGCGTCGACCAGCGCACGCAGCGGTGCGTACAGGTTGTGGTACGGGAACACGTCGGTCGTGTAGGCCGGCATGCACGTTGCCTTGAGCGCGATGTTGGGGTAGCGCGCGAGCGCAACCAATGCCGGCAAATGCGCGAACGCGGCCTCGTCGACGGTCCCGTTCGGGATAGCCAGATGATCGAGCGTCAGCTTGAGCGCAGGGTAACGCGCCGCGACGCCCGCCACGGTGTCGAGCATCGGTGGCAGCGCCCGGATCATCAGCGGGATGCCGTAGTGCTCGGCGGCGGCCCAGGTGCGTTCCATCGCGGGCTCGAGCAACAGGTCGCGCCCGCGTGCGGAGTGAAACGTGAAGCGTACGCCGAGCATGCCGGGCTGCTCGCGCCAGCGCGGGAAGGCCTCGTACGGGTCGTCCGAGAGCGGCTCGAACCGGCCCATGATCGCGAACCGTTCGGGTTGCGCTTGCACGGCTGCGATGGCGAGATCGTTGCGATCGCCTTCCCAGCCCGGCGGCACGAGGATCGCCGCTGCGACGCCCGCCTCGTCCATCGCATCCAGCAGTTCGTCTGCGCTCCACGGTGCGTCTCGATGCGGTATAGGCGTACCGCCTCGCGGCCACGGACGCGTCGCGCTGTCGGCGCCCCAGAGATGAAGCTGCGCGTCGATGATCTTCATCGCGGTCGGGGTGTGGGGTCGGGCCAGCGCCAACGATTCCTCCGGCGGGTCGCGGGCAATCGGACTCAGAGCGCCTCGAGCGAGGCGATCACCTTGCGTTCGACGACGATACCCTCGACGCGCCGTTGCTCGCGCTCGCGTCGTGCCCGCTCCGAGGGAATGCGAATCTCATCGACGCCGGGCTGGCGCGGCGTGGCCTTGATCTTTGCCACCAGCTCCGACATCTGGGCTTCGAAATCGGGCTCGGTGAACATGATGTCGGGATCGACGACCCAGAACAGAAAGCCATAGTCCTGCACTTCGCCGCGCGCGAACGTCGCACCCGCGAGCAGACCGAGCGCCTGCACCGCGAACGACAAACCGTAGCCCTTGTGGCCGCCGAACGGTACGACACCGCCGCGCAGCGTCGCATTCGCATCGCGCGTCGGCAGCCCCTGCTCGTCGAACCCGACGCCTTCGGGCAAGGGTTGGCCCAGGTGCGCATGCAACAGCACGTCGCCCCACATCAATGCGGCGGTGCCCATGTCGAAGATCACCGGCCCTTCGTGCGAAGGAAAACCGAAGCACAGTGGATTGGTGCCTAACGCCGGGCGTGCACCACCGATCGGCAGTACGCGCGGCTTCGCACTCGCGATGTGGATCGCGACCAGACCTTCGCGCACGACCTTCTCGACGAAGTAGGCATTGCGCCCGCTGTAATAGCTGTTGTAGGCGCCGACGCAGGCGATACCGCTGGTGCGCGCCTTGGCGATCGCCACTTCGGCGGCGCGGTAGGCGACGATATAGCCGATCTCGTTGCCGCCATCGAGCAGCGCCGATACCGGCGTCTCGCGCACGGTGCGGATGGCTTTCCTTCCCGCGCGCGCCTTCTCGTCGCCGGCGATCGCGAGGATGCGCGGCAGGCCGGCGAACCGGTATCCGCAGAGTGAGTTGTCGACGAGCTGGTCGACGATGATCCGTGCGTCATCGGGCGCATAGCCGATCCGTCCGAGCGCTGCGATGCCGAGCGCGCTCGCCGCCTCGACGCTCAGGCGCACGGTATCCTCGGAGTCGGGGTCGAGACTTCCGGCCGTCGCAGTGTTCGACGTGCTCGACGTGTTCGAAGTGGGCGACTTGCTGGACGTGCCGCACGGGTCCGACGCACTCATGGGTCCTCCTTTGCTGCATCAGCGGTTGCGACGTTCATTCATGCGGCATCGCCTCTGATCCCGTGCGATGCTCGTTACACGCGCTGCTCAACCAAACCCTCAGGCCTGAGCGAGCGCCACCGCGCGACCGGGGAACGCCTTGCAGAGTTTCGCATCCGCCGAAATCAACTTGACATCCAGGTGTTCAGCCAACGCGATGTACTCGCAATCATAGGCGGAGCAGCCGCTTTCCTTGGCCAGCGCGAGTACCACAGCAGCTTGAACGTCGTACTCGTTGTCGCCGATCAGGATCTCTGCTTGACTGTTGATCGCCTTCGCCTGGTCGAGCGAGAGCAACTGCTGTCGCATGTACGTTGCCAGGATGTTCCGGAACTCACTTCGCCAAAGTCGCGGAGCAGCCCACGCCGAGTCTCTGATCAGCACGTCCTCGGCGCGCGCGCTGTACTTTCCCGGCAAGTAGAGATAAGCCACGAGATTCACGTCGGCTACGATCACGCGCGTCCCGCGCGCTTGAAGTTATCGATGTCCTCCGGCTTGAATGCGCCACGCTTCAACGTGGCGCGCAATTCCCGAGCCACCGCAACATGCTGTAGCGCCGTAATTTTTCTGGGAAGCAGAATCGACTCCAGGCAAGCAATGGCCTCGCCGTTCAAACTTCGCCGGTTGGCGTCAGCAGAGGACTTCAACTGCTCATACACCGCGTCAGGAATGCCCTTCAATGTCATGTTGACGGCCACGTGTCGCTCCTTGAACTATGGAACCATTATGGTTCCATTCTGCGCCGTGATCAAGCACCGGCAGACCGCGTGGAGGTCCGGCGCTTCGCGCAGGCGCAGCGCCCCAGCGTGGCGCCCGGAAGATGAACGATGAGCGTGCGCATCGACCAAGCATCTACGCAGGTGCCTATTCCGGCTTGATCCCCGCACTCTTTACGATCGTCCCATAGCGCGCGATCTCCGAGCGCGTCAGCTGATCGAGTTGCTCGGCAGTGCCGGGCCAAGGATCGATCCCGAGCTGCGCGGTGCGCTGCTTGAGGTCGGGGGACTCCAGCGCACGCACTGCTTCGCGATTCAAACGCGCGATCGCCTCTGCCGGCGTCCCGGTCGGCACGTACAGCCCGTACCAGATCGACATCAGCAGCTGCGGGAAGCCCGCCTCCTTCGACGTCGGGACGTCCGGGATCGTCGCCACCCGCGCCTCCGAAAGCACCACGATCGGCCGTACCTTCTTCTCCTGGATCAGCGGCAGCACCGAGGCCACCGAGACGATCACCTGGTCGACCTCGCCGGTGACGGCGGCGAGCGTCGCCTGCGTCGCTCCCTTGTACGGAACATGGACGATGTCGAGCTTCTCCAGGTAGCGCAACAGCTCGTTGGCCAGGTGATTGGTGGTGCCGCCGCCGCCCGAGCCGAAATTGAGCTTGCCCGGCTGTGCGCGCGCGAGCGTGACGAAGTCCTTCAGCGACTTCACCGGGACGCGCGGGTTGACCACCATCACGTTCTCGATCGTCGCCAGTCGTGCGACCGGGGCAAAATCCTTGATCGGATCGAACGGCAGCTTCGTGTACAGGTACGGGCTCAACGCGATCGTCGGCGAGGTGATCAGGATCGTGTAGCCGTCGGCCGCCGATTTGGCGACGAGATTCAGCGCGAGCGTGCCCCCGGCGCCGACCCGGTTGTCGGGGACCACGCCGACCCCTAGGAACTCGCTCATCTTCTGCCCGACCAGTCGGCCGACGAGGTCGCTCGGCGCCCCGGGGGGAAACGGCAGGATCAGGCGGATCGGCTTCGACGGGTACGCTTGCGCGCCTGCAGACAGCGGAACGCCTGCACCGACCGCCGCGCTGGCCGCGAGCACGAACGCAGTCGCGCAGCGCATGATCGATCGCATCAACAGACTCCTCCGGGCATGGATGGACGCCGTCTGCGCGGCGCATTTGCACCCATCCTAGGCATCGACTTTACGGGCGTCAAGTTGATGCGGTATCGTCATTCCAAGTGACTCGGCGCGCGCACCTGCTCGAACGCGAGCGCGCGGTCGCGCGCGTCGATGGCACACGTGGGTCCGGTCGAAAAGAGAGGAGGAGTCGGAATGCGCACCAGGCGCGGGGTCGCCCGAGCGTGGGCCGCAGCGGTCGCGCCGGCCTTCGTCGCGACGCTGTTCGTCATCGCGCAGGTCGGCAATGCGCTGGCGCAGGCGTTCCCAGCGAAGCCGGTACGCATGATCGTGCCGTTCGCGCCGGGTGGGCCGGTCGACCTGATCGGACGCGTAGTCTCGCCACGGCTGATCGAATCGCTCGGGCAGCCAGTGGTGATCGACAACCGCGCGGGAGGCGGCAGCACGATCGGCACCGAGCTGGTGGTGCGTGCACCCGCAGATGGCTATACGGTACTGCTCACCAGCTCGTCGATCGCGATCAACCCGAGCATCTATCCGCAGCTCGCGTTCCATCCCGCGAAGGATCTCGCGCCGATCACCTTCGTAGCCGCGTCACCGCTGATGCTCGTCGTGCACCCCTCGCTGCCGGTACGTTCGGTGAAGGAACTCGTGGGACTGGCGCGCGCGCGTAACGGTGAACTGGTTTACGCTTCGTCGGGCACCGGCAGCGCGCCGCATCTGGCCGCAGAACTGTTCGCATCGATGGCGGGCGTGCGCATGGTGCATGTGCCGTACAAGGGCGCGGGCCCCGCCACTAACGACCTGCTGGCCGGCCATGTCGCGATCATGTTCAACAACATGCTGTCCGCGGTACCCAACGTGCAGGCGGGCAAGCTGCGCGCGCTCGCCGTGACGTCGTCGCAGCGCAGCCCGGCAATGGGGCAGGTGCCCACCATCGCCGAAGCCGGCGTGGCCGGATACGAGGCGACGACCTGGTACGCCTACTTCGCCCCCGCCGCCACGCCTCGAGCGATCATCGATCGACTGCACCGCGACATGGCCGCCGCGCTGAAGGGGCGCGATATCCACGAGCGCCTGTCGGCGCAGGGTGTCGACCCGGTCGGGACCGGTCCGGAAGAACTCGCGCGCCATCTCGACGGCGAGATCCGCAAGTGGGCGAAGGTGGTCAAGGCTTCCGGTGCACGCGCGGAGTGAAACGAACACAGCGTCGATGAAGAGGACGACCCGATGAGTGATCTGATCGATGAGCAGGACGGTTTCGTTCTGCGCCTCACCTTGAACCAGCCCGACAAGAAGAATGCGTTCAGCCCGGACATGGTCGGCGCGCTCGCAGCAGCCATCGAATCGGCAGCGACCGACGATGCCGTGCGGGTGGTGGTGCTGACCGGCGCGGGCGATGCGTTCTCGGCCGGCGGCGACCTCAGCCGGCGCTCCAAAGAGTCAGCCGAAGGCGCCACCCCCTCCCCGTTCGATCGCATGAACCGGCTGCAGACCGGCACGCACCGCCTCGCGCGCGCGATCGATGTGTTCGACAAACCGTTGATGGCCGCGGTGAACGGTGCGGCGGCCGGCGCCGGCATGGACCTCGCGCTGATGTGCGACATCCGCTACGCATCGCGGCAGGCGCGCTTCTGTGAAGCCTACATCCGGGTCGGGCTGATTCCCGGGAATGCCGGCTGCCACTTTCTGCCACGACTGATCGGCACCGGGCGCGCGCTCGAACTGTTGTGGAGCGGCGACTGGTTGTCGGCCGAAGACGCCGAACGCATCGGCCTGGTGAACCGTCTGTTCGACGTCGACCAGCTGATGCCCGAGACGCTCGCATTCGCGCATCGACTGGCCGGTGGTCCGTCGATCCAGCAGCGTCTGATCAAGCGCCTGGTCAGGCAATGCGAGCGCAGCGATCTGAAGACGAGTCTCGAATACACCGCGGCGGCGATGGCGGTCGCGCAGGGCACGGCCGACTATCAGGAAGCGATCGCGGCGTACCGGGAGAAACGGGCGGGGCGGTTCGAGGGCAAATGACCCGAGACCGTCCGCGTCGCCCTTGACGCTGAGCGGTGCCGTGCATGACAGTCGGCACCCCAACACCTTTGTCGACTGGATTCGAATCCCATGCCCACGTTACGACGCGAATCGACAGTCGATCTGCACTACGACGTCGACGACTTCACCGACCCCTGGACCACTCCCGAAACCGTGCTGATGCTCCACGGCAACGCCGAGACTGGGGCCGTGTGGTTCGGCTGGGTCCCGCATCTCGCGCGCCATTTCCGGGTGGTGCGCCCGGACATGCGGGGGTTCGGACGCAGCACGCCGATGCCCGAATCGTATCCGTGGACGCTCGATGCGCTGATCGACGACTGCCTGGCACTGATGCGCACGCTGGGCGTCGAGCGCTTTCATCTGGTCGGCGCGAAGCTGGGCGGCACCATCGCGCGTCGCTTCGCCGCACGCTGCCCTGATCAGGTGCTGACGCTGACCGTCGCCGGTACGCCGGCGCCGCGACGGGCGCAGACCACCGCGAGCACGCCTGGTTGGCAACAGGAGTTCATCGAGCACGGCACCGTCTCGTGGGCACGGCGCACGATGGCGGGACGACTCGGCGCCGGTTTTCCGGAGGCGGGCGTCGCGTGGTGGATCGAACTGATGGGGCGCACCGCGGTGTCGACGCAGTTGGGTTTCGTCGAGACCATCGCCGTCGCCGACATCACCGCCGATCTGCCGGCGATACGCTGCCCGACACTGGTGATCACCACCGAAGGCAGCGCACTCGGGTCGGTCGAGGAGACACGCGCGTGGCAGCGCATGATTGCGCGCTCCGAGTTGCTGGTGCTGCCGGGTAACTCGTATCATGTCGCAGCGAGCGAGGCCGACCGGTGTGCGATGGCAACGCGGGAATTCATCCTGCGCGAGCGCACCAGTCGAGCCACGTGAACGGCGCGTACCGGGCCCGTCGGTCGAAACGGGTCCCATGATGCGCCGATGACCGGCCACAGAGCCGGCTGAAATACGGTACATCGGAGGAGTCGGGTATGACCTGTGTCGGCACCGGGCGCGCGCTCTGCGCGTGCGCATTCATTCTGTGTATTGCAGCACCGACGCACGCGCAGTCGTGGCCGGCGAAGCCGATCCGCATCGTCGTGCCGTATGCGCCGGGCGGGCCGCTCGACGAGGTGGCCCGTGTCGTCGGCCAGCGGATGACCGAGACGTGGGGTCAGCCGGTGCTGGTCGACAGCCGGGGCGGCGGGGGCGGCAGCATCGGCGCCGAGATCGTCGCGCGCGCTGCACCCGACGGCTACACGCTGCTGCTCGGCAATGCCGGGCCGCTCACCATCAATCCGAGCCTGATGAAGCGACTGCCTTACGACACCACGAAAGATTTCGCGCCGGTGTCCCTGTTGCTCACCTCGCCGATGGTGCTGGTCGTGCATCCGTCGCTGCCGGTGCGCAACGTGCGCGACTTGGTCAAGCTCGCGCGCGCGAATCCCGGTGAGCTCAACTATGCCTCGGCCGGAATCGGCAACCTGCAGCATCTGTCGATGGAGTCGCTCCAGGCAATCGCCGGAATCCGCATGAATCACGTGCCGTACAAGGGTGCCGCGCCGGCGTTCATCGACATCTTCGGCGGTCGCATCGAGCTGATGTTCGCGAACGTCGTCGGGGCGATGCCGCACCTCAAAAGCGGCAAGCTGCGCGCGATCGCGGTGTCGTCGTCGCGCCGCGTCACCGCGCTCCCCGACCTGCCGAGCGTGACCGAGACCTTCCCGGCGTTCGACATGAACGGCTGGATGGGCATCCTGGCGCCGGCCGGCACGCCGAAAGAGACCGTCGCGCGGCTGAGTACAGAACTTGCGCGGATCGTCCAGCTCCCGGAAGTGCGCGCGCGCTTTCTTGCGCAGGGTGCTGAGTCGGTGGGCGGTTCGCCGAGCGACCTGGCCGAAGTGCTGACGCGCGAGGCGGCGCTGTATGCGCGGATCATCAAGAGCTCGGGCATACAGGCCGAGTGATCCGCCCGCGACGGTTTCAGTCCGCGCGCGCCCCCGATGCCTTGACCGTGCGCGCCCAACGCTCGGCCTCGGACGTGATGAACGCAGTGAACTCGGCGACGCTCTGCGTTCCGGGAATCGCGCCCTGTGCGGCGAGGGACGCGGCGAAATCGGGGTTCTTCTGGATCGCCGACAGATCGTCGCGCACTTGCGCAAGAACCTTCGCCGGCACCCCGAGCGGTGCGAACAACCCGTACCAGTAGTCGACCTCGTAACCCGGTACGCCGGATTCGATCGCCGTCGGCACGTCCGGCAACGCGCTCGCGCGAATCCGGGACGACACCGCCAGCGCACGGATACGCCCGGCCTTGATCAACGGGACTGCGGCCGGCAGCGACGAGAACATCAACTGCACCTGCCCGCCGGCGAGATCGGCGAGCGCGGGCGGCGCCCCCTTGTACGGCACGTGGACCCACTCGAGCCCGAGCGTCGAGCGGAACAGTTCGCCCGACAGGTGAGTGATGGTGCCGTTGCCGGCCGAGGCGACGTTCAACTGCTTCGGTTTCGCGCGCGCGTAATCGATGATCTCGCGCACTGTCTTCGCCGCGAACGCCGGCGACACCACGGCGACCAGCGGCGTCGTGGCGACACTGCCAATCGGCGAGAGTTCGCGCACCGGGTCATAGCCTAGCTTGCCGTACAACGACGGGTTGATCGCGATCTCGGACGTCGATGCGAGCACGAGGGTGTAGCCGTCGGGCGAGGCACGTACCGCGATCTCGGTACCGATCGAACCGCCTGCGCCAGGCCGGTTGTCGACCAGTACCTGCTGGTTCCAGCGCTCGGTGAAGCGCTGCGCGAGGATGCGGCCCATCACGTCCGAACCGCCGCCTGCCGGAAACGGGACGATGATGCGCACGGGCTTGACCGGGAAGGCCGGCTGCGCGAATGCACCCGTGGCTATCATGATGCAGCCGATCAGTTCACACCCGCGCGCGACGGCACGCGCGCCAGCCGCGCGCGCCGAGCCGAACCCAGCGCGTGCGCGGTAGATCATTCGCCCAGAAGCAGCGCGCGGGCGCTATCCCGATCGTCGATCACCTGTGACAGCCGGTCGATGCCGTGATCGAGCGCTGCCGCGATGCGCTCCAGCCCGAGCCGCTTGCCGTCGGGATACATCATCAGCCGCACTGCGGGCGAGCTGCCCGGCATCGAGACCGCACCGATCGTGAGCACGCCGTCCTGACGCAGCATCTCCATCGCGACGATCCCTGCAGCTTCGACTGCGACGAGCGAAGGTGCGAGCCCACCGCCGCGTCGTTCGAGCGCGATGCTCACCACGTCGTCGCCGGCAATCGAGACGCCGGGTCCGCCCATGTAGGCCCGACCCTGGCCGTATTCCGATTCGAGCAGTCCGACCAGCGACTCGGCGAGCAACCCGGCCTCGCGCACGACCGCGGGGTCGAAGTTGCGCAGCGCATTGGCGACGCCGACGTATTGGCCAGCCTGGGCCTCGAGCCCGAGTTCGTACGCACGCGCGCCGATCTGCTCGACCAGATCCTTACGCCCGACGAACACTCCGGCGCGCGGCCCTGCAACGTGCTTGTCGGCGCTGCATACGGCGATGTCGATGTCGCCGACCTCGAAGGTGCGCGGCTCCTGGAAGTAGGCGATGCGCGAGGCCATGTGCGCGTCGTCGACATAGGCCAGCGTATGCGTGGCACGCGGCAGCGCCAGTGCCCCCTGGAACTGGTCGTAGGGCAGGTGCTTCTTCGACGCGGTGATCGGGGTGACGATCAACAGCCTGGGCGCACCCTTCGTCTGCCAGGCCTGGGCCAGCGATTCGAGCGAATAGAACTCGGTCAGCACTGCCCCCGCCATCGCAATAGGTCGTGCGGCGGACGGGTGCGTGACGCCCCCGGCGGGTACCAGTGCGAAGACGTCGTCGCCGGCGCCGAGCAATGTAGTCAGGGTGATGAAGCTCGATGCCGAGACGCGGTTCAGGATCAGCGCGGAATGGATCGCCGGGTCTGCCCCCATATGGCGCAACGCGAGCGGCTCGGTATGGCCTTCGAAGCGCTCGAAGAACGGCACATGGCTGGTCAGGTGCGGCACGTCGTCGAGCTCGACCCCGCTGCCGCGGTTCATTCCCGACAGATCGAACACACTGTCCTTGCCGAGGCGGCGCACGCGCTCGCCGACGATGTGTCGGGCGCGGATCATCCTGCGCACTTCCTCGGGGGTGCCCTGCAGGATCGAACCGCGCGCGTAGCGGACAATCGGATCCAGCGGGTTGCCGAAGCGGTCGGTCGGCGTCGAGTGGGTATCAGGCATGGCTCCTCCGCGGTAAGCAATTGTGATGCCGAGCATCCTAGCACCGCAGGAACGCGGTGCTAGCTAGAGCGAGGTATGTGCTGTGTCAATCGCTGTCGGCAGTCGCACGGCGGTGCATAGGGCTCCGCGCTCTGACCAACCGCGCGCGCGGCTGCGTCAAGCAGACCCCCAAGCGGCAAGGTCGAAGTCCTCGGGCACCGGAAGAATCAGACTTCGCCGCGGTCCGAGCAGTTCCCGCGCTGCATGACCTTCCCCGTGGGTGTCCTCGGCGAACAGCACGTCGCCCGGGCCGAACACGCGCACGCTGCCGTCGCCGACGCGCAGTTCCACCGCACCGCTGAGGGTGACGACGAACTGGCGCTGCGGAGGGTTGTGGAAGTCGGCCGAACCTTCGAGCGGGTTCTCGCGGAACACCACGCCTTTAACGGGCAGCATCGCGCTCTTGTACGAGAACAGGGTGCCGAGGCGGAACTCGCCCATCGGCACTCGCAGATCCTCGAAACGCGAACGTTGGTCAGCGCCCATGTACACCCGCACGATCCGCGTCGCCGTCTGTGTCATCTTCAATCCACCTTCGCGTTCGATTTTCGGACGACGATCGCCCACTTCGCCAGTTCGGATTCGATATAGCTCGCAAACTCCGACGGCGTGCTGCCGATGATCTCTATGCCCTGTGCCGCGAACAACTCCTTCACGTCTGCCATGCGCAGGATGTTGACGGTTTCTTCGTGAAGTCGCGCGACGATGTCGGGCGACGCACCGTTCGGAGCAAGCATCCCGTACCAGGCGCTCGACTCGAATCCAGGCAGCGTTTCGGCGAACGTCGGCACATCGGGCGCCGCGTGCGATCGCCTCGCCCCGGTCACGCCGAGCGCGCGCAGTTTTCCGACCTTCACATGACCGATCACCGATGGCGTGCTGACCACCATCAGCGGCACCTGCCCACCCAGTACATCGGTGACGGCCGGTGCCGCGCCCCGATACGGCACGTGCACGATGTCGATGCCGGTTTCAATCTTCAGCAACTCGGCCGAAAGGTGTGCGGTCGAGCCGCTGCCCGCCGTCGCGTAGTTGAGCTGCCCCGGCCGCGCTCTTGCAAACGCGATGAACTCCTTCAGAGAACGCACCGGCAGCGAAGGATGCGCAACCAGGATGTTCGGCACGGCGCCGACCAGCGAGATCGGAGCGAAGCTCTTGACTGGATCGAACGGAAGCTTGGCGTACAAGGCCGGATTGACCGCGAGTTGCGCGCTGGCGGCGAACAGCAGCGTGTAGCCGTCAGGCACGGCCTTGGCGACGATCTCGGCGGCGATGTTGCCGCCCGCGCCGGCCCGGTTGTCGATCACCACCTGCTGTCCCCAACGTTCCGACATCTTCTGCCCGAGCTTGCGCGCCATCACGTCGGTAGCGCCACCCGGCGGAAATGGCAGCACCATGCGGATCGTCCGGTTAGGGTAGGTCGGTTTGCCGGTGGAGCTCTGTGCGCTGGCGACGGGCGCGCACGCTTGCGCAGCGAGGCAAGCGAGCGCGATCAGAATACTTCTGCACCGGTTCCACATCGCTTTTCGTCGGAACTTCACTACAGTTTGCCTTCGAACAAGGTGATCGGCGGGAAGGCGGCCGGATCGGTGATCACGTCGATCACGGTGGTTACCTCCGAACGCATCGAAGCTTCGAGTGCGGCTGCGAACTCTCGGGGTTTCTCCACGCGGATGCCCGCACACCCGCAGGCGCGCGCTATCGCCGCGTGATCGACCGGGAACAGCTGGCAGGCGTCGGTGTGACCGCCATAGAGCACGTCCTCGGCATGCCACTGGTATCCGAGGATCTGGTTGTTGAGCACGATCACGATGACTTTCACCTTCATCCGCTTCGCTGTTTCGAGCTCGGACCACATGTGCGCGAAACCGCCATCGCCGGTCAGGCAGAACACTTCGCTCGTCGGTAACGCGAGCTTGGCGCCGAGGGCGGCCGGGAAGCCCCAACCCAGTCCAGCCAGCCCGCGTCCGGCAAGAAAACGCATTCCGGCGCACTGCGACGTGAGGAAATTGGCCGCCCAGATCGGCGAGTAACTGGCGTCGCTGACGACCATCGAATCCGGTTTTAGCACCCGATCCAACTCGTGCATCAGACGCTCCGGCCGAACCGGCACTGCGTCGGAGGACACGTACGCCGCCGCCTCGGCGGCGTACGCTGCCTGCCCCGAAGCGATCGCCTTCTGCACTTGGGCGCTCGCCTGCCGGCGCGTCCCGAGATCCTGTCCGGCAAGCGCGCGCGACAGTTGCTGCAACGTGACCCTGGCATCGCCGACGAGACGCAGTGCTTCGTAGTTTCGGCCTATCTCCTGCCCGTCGATATCGAGATGGATGAACCGCGCCGACTTGGGGAACAGGGTCCACGAGTCGGTGCCGTTCTGGTTGGTGCGCGTGCCGACCAGAAGGATCACGTCAGCCTGGTCGATCAGCGAACGCAGGTGCCGGGTACGGCTACGGGTGCCCATGAAGTACCCGACCACACCGATCGACAACGGATGGCGCTCGTCTACCGAGCCCTTGCCCATCACTGTGGTCGCGACCGGGATGCCCGCGGCTTGCTGAAGTGCGGCCAGCGCTTCCTGTGCGCCGGACAGGTGGACACCGCCCCCGGCAACGATCAGCGGTGAGCGTGCGGTCGCCAGCAGCCGGGCTGCGTGTTCGATCAACGCAGGGTCGGCACTGCCCCGGTCGAGCGGATACGTGCCCAGCGTCGCTCGCCGCTCGGCGTGCTGGCTTGCACCCACCGGCTCCAGCAGCAAGTCCTGCGGCACCATCAGTACCACCGGCCCGGGTCGACCACTCGCCGCAGCGATGAACGCCATGTCGACATAGTCGTCGATGCGTGCGAGGTCGGTGACCCGGCGAAACCACTTGCTGCAACCGCGGAACACGTCGAAGTGGTCGAGGTCCTGAAATGCGTTTCGGTCAGTTTGGGTGCGACGGACATCCTGCACGATGGCGACGATCGGCACCGAGGCCTTCAATGCTTCGGCCAGCGCAGGGGCGAGCAGGATCGCCGCCGGGCCGTTCTGGGCGGTCACCACGGCCACCTTGCCGGAGGCACGCGCATAGCCGTCCGCCATGGATCCCCCAGCGTTCTCCGTGCGGTAGGCGATCTGCCGGATGCCGACCTCGGGCGCGACGAGGTACAGCGCGGAGGGAAGGCTCTGGCCGAACATCGATGTGACCCCGTGGCGCTCGAGTGCACGTGCGATCACGTGCGCGCCGCAAGGTGTGGGGAGCTTGTTCGTGGTCATCGAGGTGTCCCGTTCATCGTGCGGCGGCGTCGATCGAAGCGCCCGCATCGCTCGCCCCGCCGATCGACCAGCACGCTTCGAGAATCGCCGACGCCGTCTCGGCAGTAAAGCGCGGCGTCAGCTGCGCGCGGAACTTGTCTTCGAGATCGGCGTCTGACATCGGCCGGGGCAGCGTACCCAACGCATGCTCGACATGGCGCTCGAGCAACCGTCCGTCGCGCAGGCGGACACGCACATGCGCCTCGGTCTTGCGCACCGTCGGGTCTACCGTCGCGGTGACGCGCGAGCGCAGCGCGCATACGTCGTGCGCAGCGACGCACGCATCGCTGAACTGCGGCTCGCCGCCCGCGCGATGGATCAACGCGCTGGCGGCGGCATGATAGACGCTGAATTTGCCTTCGAGGCCGCTGGCCGGGCGCAGCTTGCCGGTCAGTTCAAGCACCAACGGCGACACGACGAGGTCGACCGACTCGATCGCCTCGGGCACGAGGTCGTGCTCGACCGCGAGCTGGATGCAGCCGTCGATCACCGCGTGGATCACCAGGCCGCACGCGAACGGCTTGTACATGTTGTTGGAGAGTTCCCAGGTCTCGCCCAGGCGCGCGGTGATCACGTCCGGGTCGAAGCGGGTCGACATCACGTGCGCGAAGCCGCGCTTGGCCTCGATCGCCTGCTCCGAACTGGTGAAACCGGCGCGCGCGAGCAACGCGGCGGTCAGTCCCCCCTGCGCCGCGCGTCCCGGATGCAAGCTTTTGCACATCGAACCGAACATCTCGCGCAGGCCCGACGACTGGGTGGCGGCAATACCGAGCGCCCAACACATCTCGCGCTCCGACAGTCCGAGCAGTTTCCCGGCCGCGGCCGCCGCACCGAACACGCCCGCGGTGCCGGTGATATGCCAGCCGATTTCATAGTGCTCGGGGAACACCGACAGGCCGACGCGGCATTCGACTTCGACGCCGAGCACGAACGCGTGCAGCAGTTGCCGGCCACTCACCGGATGCGACTGCGCGAGTGCGAGCAGCGCCGGCCATACCGGCGCGCTCGGGTGCACCGCACGCGCATGCGTGTCGTCGTAGTCGAGCACATGCGAGCTGATGCCGTTCAGCAGCGCCGCATGCAGCATGTCGACGCGCTCGGTGCGCCCGAACAGGCTCGCCGCCGGCGGTCCGAAGCAGGGGCTGAGTGCGCGTACCGCGCGCTCTACCGTCTCGTGGTCGGCGCTGCCGATCGCGCAGCCCATCCAGTTGACCAGTGCGCGCGTGGCTTCATGGTAGAGCGTCGGTGGCACCGCGGCGGGCGCGTGGTCGACGACGAAGCGGGCGAGCGTGCGGGTCACTTCGGTCAACGTCGCGCTCCCGTCTTCATTCGGATTGGATCTTCGCCGCTTTCACCACGCGCGCCCACTTCTGGGTTTCGCTGCGGATGTACGCGGCGAACTCGGCGGGGGAATTGCCGACGACGAGCGCGCCCTCGGACGCCAGTCGTTGCTGCAACTCGGTCCCGACCAACACCTTCATCATGTCCTGATGCAGGCGCTGCACGATCTCGCTCGAGACACCGCTCGGCGCGAGCAGTCCGAACCAGGTGCCGGCTTCGAAGTCCGGAAATCCCGCTTCGATCATCGTCGGCGTCCCGGGCAGTGCGCCCGAGCGTTTCGGGCTCGTCACCGCGAGCGCGCGCAGCCTGCCGCTGGTCACATGCGGCATCGCGGAGAGCATGTTGGCGAAGAACATCTCGACCTGACCGCCGAGCAGATCGGTGATCGCCGGCGCGCTGCCCTTGTACGGCACGTGCACGATGTCGATGCCGGCGCCGAGCTTCAGGAACTCCGCCGCCAGGTGCGGCAACGTGCCGCTGCCGGTCGAGGCGTAGTTGATCACGCCCGGACGGCTGCGCGCGACACTCACCAGCTCGCGCACGCTCTTCGCCGGAAGCGACGGATGCACGACGAGCACGCTCGGCACCGACGCGACCACGCTGATCGGCGCGAAATCGCGCTGCACGTTGTAGCTGACCTTCGACAGCGACGGCACGACGGTCAGGATCCCCGCGGTACCCATCAGCAGCGTGTAGCCATCGGGCGCCGACTTCGCCGCGATCTCGGCCCCGACCACGCCGCCGGCACCGCCGCGGTTGTCGAGCACGATCGGCTGTCCGAGCACATCACTCAGCCTCGGTGCGATATGCCGGGTGACGATATCGACCCCCGAGCCCGGTGGGAACGGGACGACGATGCGCACGGGCTTCACCGGATAGTCGCGCGGGGACGTCGGTTGCGCCTGCACCGCGGTGACGGTCGCCATGGCGATGCAGAGCGCGGTGCACAGCCGCCATCTGGCCGTTCGAAACGACAGAACGTTTAACGACAGCACGTCAGACGACAAAACGTTATTCGACAGGGTGTCCTCCGCGGCTTCGCTGGCCATGCGCTGCATCGATACCGCTGCATCGATAGCGCCTGCATAGTATGAAGCAAAGGCCGCCTCGCCTTCGGTAGACTTCGCACTCCCACAACCGCCCCGATCTGACATGCCCAAAGCCCGGCAATCCGCAGCGCAGTCCGTGTCTCCGCTGATGCTCGAACTGAGCAAGTACATCGCAGGTGCCGTGCGCAAGGCGCCGCCGCGCGAGGCCGTCGAGCGCGCGCGCATCCATCTGGTCGATACGGTCGCGGCGATGATCTCGGGCTCGCGCCAGTTGCCCGGCGAAGCGGCGATTGCCCATGTGAACTCGCTCGGCGGGCATCCCCAGGCGGGTGTGATCGGTACCCGCATCGTGACCTCGGTACTCAACGCGGCGCTGGCGAACGGCATGTTCGGCCATGCCGACGAGACCGACGATACGCATCCGCCGTCGCTCACGCATCCGGGGACGAGCGTGGTTCCGGCCGCGCTCGCGATCGGCGAGCGCGACGGGTTGCCGGGGCGCACGGTGTTGCGCGCGGTCATCCTCGGCTACGACATCTGCGCGCGCCTGCTGTTGTCGTTGCGCCCGATGCCGTTCCTGCGCTCCGGACATCATGCCGGCGCGTTCGGCCAGGCGTTCGGCGCGGCGGCGACCGCGGGTGCCCTGCTCGCGCTCGATGCGCGGCAGGTGCGCTTCATGCTCTCGTACATGGGGCAGCAGGCCGCCGGCATGTACACGATGTTCCGTGACCCGGAACACATCGAGAAGGCCTATGCGATGGGGGGCATGCCGGCGCACAACGGCACCGCCGCAGCATTGATGGTCGCCAACGGCTTCACCGGCGTCGAGGACATCTTCTCCGGCGAGCGCGACTTCTTCTTCACGTTCGCCACCGACAGCGATCGCACTGAACTGGTCCGCGGGCTCGGTCGCGACTACGAGGTGATGCGCGCGAGCATCAAACGCTGGCCGGTGGGTGGACCGATCCAGGGCCCGCTGCAGGTGCTCGACGACATGATCGCCGAGCATGGCATCGAGGCGAGCGATGTCGAATCGTTGACCGCGCGGATGCCCGACAAGGAGCTGGAGATCGTCAACAACCGCGAGATGCCGGACATCTCGGTGCAGCATCTGCTCGCAGTGATGCTGCTCGATGGCGGCATCAGCTTCGCGACCGCGCACAGTTTCGAGCGGATGAAGGATCCCAAGGTGCTCGCGGTGCGCAAGCGCATCCAGGCGGTCGGAGACCCCGCGCTGACCGATGTGCAACGGCGTTGGCGCTGCGTGATGGAGATCCGGTTGAAGGACGGACGGGTCCTCGAGCACCGGACGATGGCGGCGAAGGGCAGCTTCGAGAATCCGCTGACGCGCGACGAGGAGGAAGCGAAGGCGTTCGATCTGATCGGGCCGGTGCTCGGCAAGCGCCGCGCGCGCAGCCTGCTCGATGCGCTCTGGAACTTCGACCGCATGGACAACGTGCGCAAGCTGCGCAGGCTGTACGCGGCATAGCACCGGCGGGTCTGGAAACTGCGCGACTCGCGTGCCGCGCGGGCCGCGGGTTGTTGCTCGGGCGCGTTCGCAACTCGCGCGTGGTCAGCTGCGCGTCCGCGTCCGGCTTAGCTGCGCGTTTCGCCGCGCGCGCCGCGTTACTCCGCCCGGATGTTCGCTGCCTTGATCACCTTTGCCCACGCCGCGGTCTCGGCGCGGATCTCGGCCGCGAACGCCTCGGGGCTCGCGCTCGTCTCGACCTCCAGGCCCTGCTTGCCCAAGGCCTCGACCACATCGGCGGGTCGTACCGCCTTGAGCGTCTCGTCGAAGATGCGCGCGACCACCGCCTTCGGCGTGCGCGCCGGCACCAGCATGCTGTACCAGGAGGTCACGTCGAAACCGGGAAAGCCCGATTCCGCGATCGTCGGCAGTTCGGGGGCGATGGCAAGGCGCTTGAGTCCGGTGGCGGCGAGCGCGCGCATTTTCCCTGCACGAACGGACGGCAAGGTCGCCGGTACGCTGCCGAACAACACCTGCACCTCCCCGCCCAGCAGCGCCGCGGCGGCGGGGCCGCCGCCCTTGTAGGCCACGTTCACGATGGCCACACCTGAGCGGAACTTGAACATCTCCGCGGCGAGGTGCAGCGGGCTACCGACGCCCGCAGACGAGTAGTTGAGCTTGCCCGGCGCCGATTTCGCCAGTGCGATGAACTCCTGAATAGTCGTCGCCTTGACCGTCGGATGCACGACGAGCACGTACTGCGCCGAGGCGAACTTGGTCACCGGCTGCAGATCGCGCTGCACGTTGAACGGCAACTTCGGATACAGCGTGGGATTGACCGTCAACGCGGTCGCGAACCCGAGCAGCACGGTGTAACCGTCGGGTGCCGCCGAGGTGACGATCTCGGTGGCGATGTTGCCCGCCGCACCGCCCCGGTTGTCGACGACCCACGACTGCCCGGTGCTCTCGCCGAGCTTGGCGACCAGGATGCGCCCTGCCGTATCGGCCCCGCCTCCGGGGGGAAACGGCACCACCAGGCGAATCGGTCGGACCGGATAACTGTCGGCAGCGAACCCGACTGCAGGAAGCAACAACGGTGCGAGCGCGAGCGCAGCCGCAACCCCCAGGCGTTTCAACATCGGCGACTCCATTCGTCTCGGCTACGGCAGGTCATTCGGCGAGGGTCAACTGCGCGACGTTGCCGACATCGACGACGGTCTCGAGGCGCCACAGGCATTCGAGCAGTCGATCGATCCGCGCAGTCGGCAGCGTGTTGCCGGCGAGCTTGCGAAACTTGCCCTCGATCTCGTGCTCGGACATCGGGTTGCGATGGTGACCCTTGTGGTACTCGACCGCGGCATGATGCGTCGACCCAGTGCGCATCACCACGGTCATCTCGCACAGCATCGCCGCCGGCATCCGGCGGTTCGCCTCGTCCGATTCGTTCACTTTCACCAGGCGCGTCAGCGCGCGCACCGCGGGATCGTGCAGGTACCGGTCGTCGAAATGCTTCTGCTCGACCTCGCCGTGCAGGAACGCGAGCGCCACCGTGTACGGCATGCTGTGATCGGCCGACTCGCGCGTTTCGGGTTCCCACTTGTGCGGGTCGTCGGCCATCAGCCGGATCGCGGTACCGACCGTCTCGATGCGGATCTCGGCGATGCCGGCCGGATCGCCGATGTGGCTGCGCAACTGCAACGCCGCTTCGACGACTGTCTGCGAGTACTGGCCGAGCGGAAAACGTTTGATGCTCGATTCCATGATCTTGAACGGCTGATCGCCACCGCCCAGCGCCGGAAGCGTGAACGGCGTGCGCGTGACCGCCTTGAAGTAGCCGCCGACGCCTTCATAGACCGGTGACGGGCCGGTCATTCCGCGGGCGGCGAGCATCGCCGCGAACACCGCGTTGCGGCTCGCGTTGGCATACGCGCATCCCTTCCACATCGACACGTTGCCGATGCGGGTCTGATAGAGCGCGACGTTCGGCGCCACGTGCAGGTTGAGCGTCTGCGCGATGCGCTCGGGGGTGAAGCCGAACAGGCGCGCCGCGGCGGCGGCGCTGGCCAGGCCGCCGACTGTCGTGTGATCGAAGCCGAGCGGCTTCAGGTCCTGCACATCGCACACACGGCAGAACACCTCGTAGGCGAGCACCGTGGCGACGATCGCCTCGCGCCCGTCCCGGCGCATCAGCTCGCCGACCGCGAGCACCGCGGCGAGGCTGTCGCTCGGATGGCCGGATTCACCGGTGCTGGTGTAACCGTCGTTGAAGTCGAGATAGCGGATCGCCACCCCGTTCGCGAACGTCGCCAGGTCGGGACTGCTCTGGCGCCCGCTCACCATCACGGTGACCGGCTGCGTGCTGGTCACTGCTTCTGCGATATCGCGCGCGATGCGGGCGGGCTCGCTGTCGTAGCCCCCCAGTGCACACCCGACCGTATCGACGATCAGCCGCTTGGCCTGGTGCACGACGTCTGCAGGCAGATCCTCGAAGCGCAAACCTGCCGCATAGTTGCTCAACTGCTCGACGATCGTCGTCAAGGGACCGCTCCTCGCACCGTGTCGTTCGAATGGTGTGGTCGCGCACCCGAAGGCCGCGCCGAAGTCGATACTCTAGATGGGATGCCGGAAATCGTCGAGGTTGGCGCGCTGCACGTTGTACAACGCGCTGCGTATGCACAGGCCGGGCGTGCGAACCAGTGCCTCGTGCCGGCGCGCACCGCCGCACCCGACTAGAATCCACCTTTTGCAAGAAAGCCTCGGATGGACGCTCTGGCGCTCGTCGGTGTCGTGATGGGGAGCGACAGCGACTGGGAGGTGATGCAGCACGCGGTGGCGGTGCTCGCCGATTTCGGCGTGCGCCATGAAGCGAAGGTCGTTTCCGCGCATCGCACGCCGGACGCGATGTTCGAGTACGCCGACACCGCGCGCGCGCGCGGGTTGGCCTGCATCATCGCCGGCGCCGGCGGTGCCGCTCATCTTCCCGGCATGCTGGCGGCGAAGACGACGCTGCCGGTACTCGGCGTGCCGGTGCCTTCACGGCATCTGCACGGACAGGATTCGCTGTTGTCGATCGTGCAGATGCCACGCGGAATCCCGGTCGCCACCTTCGCGATCGGGGAGAGCGGTGCGGTCAACGCCGCGCTGTTCGCGGTGTCGATGCTCGCGCGCGAGGATGCCTCGCTGCGCGAGCAGTTGGCCGCCTATCGATCCGCGCTTGCGCGCAAAGTGG
>JACMMK010000197.1 GCA_014379045.1 Burkholderiales bacterium | reverse complement strand
CGCCGCGGGAACGCTGATCTGTCTCGCCGCACTCCCCATATACGCTGCAGATAAAAAGCCGGGCGAGTATCCCACCCGGCCGGTGCGCTTCGTCGTGCCGTTCCCGCCCGGCGGCGGTACCGACGGGTTCGCCCGGGTCATCGGCGCGAAGCTGACCGAGTACTTCGGACAACCGGTGCTGATCGACAACCGGGGCGGCGCGCAGGGCAGCATCGGCACCGCGATCGGTGCGCGCGCGGCGCCCGATGGCTACACGTTGACGCTCGCGCATTCCGGTTCGTTCGTGATCAACCCGCACCTCTATCGCGACCCGGGTTACGCACCGCTGAAGGATTTCGCCGCCGTGTCGAATGGCGTCAGCATGCCGTTCATCCTGGTCGTGCATCCATCGGTGCCTGCGAGGTCGACGAAGGAGCTCGCCGCGTACGCGAAGCAGCATCCCGGCAAGCTCACCTTCGGCTCGTCGTCCGCCGGTCCGTGGATGGCCGGCGAGTTGTTTCGAATCACCACCGGCACGGACCTGGTCCATATCCCGTACAAGGGCGGTGCGCCGGCGACCACGGCGCTGTTGGGCGCAGAAGTGGCGACGATGTTCACCGTACCCTTCGCGCCGCTGCCGCATGTGAAGACGGGAAAGCTGCGCGCGCTGGCGATACTCGGCAAGCAGCGGCTCGAGGCGCTGCCGGACGTACCTACGGCGATCGAGGAAGGCTTTCCGGCGCTGTCCGATGTGTACGAGTGGTACGGCGTGGCGGTACCTGCCGCAACCCCGCGCGCGACGGTCGTGATGCTCAACGGCGCGATCGTGCGAGCATTGAATTCCCCCGACGTGCAGAAGCGACTCTCCGATATCGGGCTGGACCCTGCGCCGTCCACGCCGGAGGAATTCGCGCGGTTGATCCGTGACGACTACGCGCGCTGGGGCAAGGTGGTCAAGGCATCGGGCGCGAAAGTCGAATGAAGTTCGGGACGAAAAGCGTCACGCTCGACACGCCTCGCCGCCGGTTGCTCGCGGCGCTGGCCGGCACGCCGTTCGCCGCATTGGCGCAGGGACCGCCGTCGTATCCGACGCGCCCGATCACGTTGCTGTGCTGGTCAGCGCCCGGATCGCCGGTCGACATCTATTCGCGCATCATGGCCAAGCTGCTGTCGAACGAACTCGGACAATCGGTAGTGGTCGAGAACCGCACCGGCGCCAACGGCATCATCATGATCAACGCGTTGATCAAGGCGCCGGCGAACGGCTATACGATCGCGGCCGCGACCACGACGCTGGCCACGCTGTTCAGCGAGCCGAACGCAGGCTTCAAGGTCGACGACCTGCAGATGATCGCGCGGTCACAGCTCGACCCGTATGCGCTGCTCGTCCATGCCTCCACGCCGTTTCGCACGATCGACGAATTCGTCGGGTTCGCGCGTCGCAAGCCCGAGTTCATTTCAGTCGGCGGCCCGTTCAACATCGGCGCGCACCGGGTTGCGTGGGAGCTGTTCGCCGAAGCGGCGAAGATCCGCACCACATGGATTCCGTATCCCGGCGGCGGGCCGGCGCTCGCGGCGATCGCGGGCGGACAGGTCGACGCGGTGGCGACCAACCCGGGGATCGCCAAGCCCTTCGTCAATACCGGTAAGGTGCGGGTGCTTGCGGTCTCGTCCGAACGCCGGCTCGACGACTTTCCCGAGGTGCCGACCTATAGAGAACGCGGCTGGGACATCGTGCGCTATCAATGGCGCGGGATGATCACGCGCGCTGGCACACCGAGGCCTATCGTCGAGCGCCTCGCAGCCGCGCTGCAGCGCGCGCAGCAGGGTGTGGAGTGGAAGGCCTACCTGCGCCAGGAGACGCAGCTCGACGGCTTCCAGGGTCCGGACGATCTGCGCGCGCAGCTGTTGCAGGATGTGCAGGAGATGGAGCGCACGAAGTCACGGTTGGGGTTGACGTGAACTTCACGCCCATTTCCCCAGTCGTCGGTGCGCAGGCACACCACGTGTTGCTGACCGACACGAACGATCAGGTCATCGCCGCGATCGCACACGCGTTACTCGAACACGGCCTGCTGTTGTTTCGCCGTCAGTCGTTGAGCGACGAACAACTGGTCGCGTTCGGACGCCGGCTGGGCGAGCTCGATTTTTCTCCGCTCGCGTTCGTCGATGGTCAAAAGGCGCGCGAGCGTCCCGAAGTGCTGATCGTCTCGAACGTGAAGGAAGACGGTCTGCCCATAGGCGTGCTCGGCGATGCGGAGGTGGTCTGGCATTCGGACAACTCTTACCGCGAGACGCCGCTCAGCTACAGTCTGCTGTACGCCGTCGAGCTACCCGAGGCCGGTGGCGACACCTGCTTTGCCAACATGTATCTCGCGTACGAAACACTCGCGCCGGTGCTCAAGGCGCGGCTCGACGCGCTGGAGATCAAGCACGACTTGACCTACAACAGCGCGGGCGTACTGCGGCGCGGCTTCGCGCCGGTCACCGACCCGGTCAACGCGCCCGGCCCGTGGCACCCGATCGTGCGCACGCACCCGGAGACGGGCTACAACACGCTGTACCTCGGGCGGCGGCCGAACGCCTACGTGCGTGGCCTGTCGCTCGCGGAATCAGAAGCGCTGATCGACATGCTTTGGGCGCATGCCACGTCTGAGCGATTTACCTGGACCCACGTGTGGCAACTAGGCGACGTGCTGATCTGGGACAACCGCTGCCTGATGCATCACCGAACCCCGTTCGACCCCTCGGCGCGCAGGATCATGCACCGGCTGCAGTTCGTGGGCGAGCGACCGTTCAACGATCCCGTGGCCGCGCAGCGCGGGCCGCACCCGCGCGCGCAGGCCCCTCAAACTCGACGAACGGACACTCATCAGGATGCCGAGACCGCACGCGGCATGCGTGCTTAGCGACGACCTGTCAGCCGATCGCCGGCACCCCCCGCAGCGCTAGTCGGGGTGCCGACGGCGCGCGATGGCCTCGACGATCGCAGCGTTGTCCCAAGCGGCCTGACCGAGCTGCACGCAGTCCTCGAGCAACCGTACGTAAACCGCGGCGAACGGCAGCAACTGCCGCGCTGCTTCGGCCTGCTGCAACATGAGCTTGAAATCCTTGAGGCTCTGGTCGACACGGCTTTGCGGATTCGCGAACTCGCGGCGGGCCATCAACGGCCCCTTCGTTTCCATCACGCTCGAGTACGCGGCAGACGCGCGTGCGACGCCGAGCATCGCTTCGCGATCGAGCCCGAGACGCTCGGCGAAGACCAGGCCTTCGGCGATTGCGGCCCGGTTCAATCCGAGGATGAGATTGACCACGAGCTTGGCGCGTGAGCCGTTCCCCAACGCCCCAACGTAGTGGCGCGCGGGACAGATCGCATCGAGCACCGCAGCCGATTCCTCCACCACGGCGCGATCGCCTCCGATGAGTCCGACCGCGTCGCCCGCCGCCATCTGGCGGCTGGTACCTGACAAGGGCGCTTCTAGAAACGACAGGCCACGCGCGTGCACTCGCGCGGACAGTGCCGCCAGGCGATCGGGGTCACAGGTACTGGTGCAGATCACCACTGGCAACCGGGCGCCCTCGGCAGCTGAATCGAGCATGCCGCCCACGCCTTCTAGCACCTGCTCGACCTGGCTGGTGTCGAACACCGCCAGAATCACCGCGGTGCATCGGCGCGTCAGTTCAGCGAGCGAATCTGCCGCGCGTACCTGCGGGCCGACGAGCGCGGAACGCTTCGACTCGTCGATATCGAAGACGCACACCTCGAACCCAGCCTCGACGAGCCTTCGGGTCATCGCCGTACCCATTAAACCTGCACCGACTATGCCTGTGACTGCCATTGCGCACTCCTCCGCTGCGACGATCCGGCGCGCGCCGGCCGACATCGGTTTTGCTACTCCACGACAATGTCGGCGTCCTTGACCACCTTGGCCCAACGCGCGGTCTCTTCGTGCACAAACCGGGCGAACGCTTCCCGTGAAGGGCTGCCTCCCGGTTCGATTCCAGCAGCTGCCTGCCGTTTCCTGACTTCGGGGGCCTGCAGCGCCTTATTGATCTCGACGAACAGGCGGTCCGCGATGACGACCGGCGTCTTGCCTGGCGCGAAGATACCGTTCCAGTTGTTCAGGCCGAACCCGTTCAACGTCTCCGCGATCGCGGGCAGGTCCGGCAACAATGGCTGACGCTTCGGCGTAGTGACGGCGAGCATGCGCAAGCGACCGGATTTCACATGCGGCAGCGCGACCACATAGGTGGCGAACATCAGATGCAGGTCGCCTGAGATCAGATCGACCAGGGCAGGCCCGCCGCCTTTGTAGGGGACGTAGGTCATCCGCACAGCCGCCATGCGGCGGAACAGTTCGCCGGCCAGGTGGTCGGGTTGACCGGTGCCCGACGTGCCGAAACGCACCTCGGCCGGTTGGCCCTTCACCCAGTCGATGAACTCCCTCACGTTCGACACATTGATCGACGTGGGTACCGCGAGCACATTGATGATCTCCGCCGCATGCGTGATCGACAGGATGTCGCGTGCCGGATCGTACGAAAGCTTCCGATAGAGCGCGGGACTGATCGAGATGCCACCGACGGTTCCCACCAGCAGCGTGTAGCCGTCGGGATTGGCATTGACGAGGAGCTCGGTCGCCAATCGACCGCCCGCCCCCGGGCGGTTGTCGATCACGACGGGCTGCCCGACTTGGCCCGAAAGTTGATCGCCGATAGAACGCCCGATAACGTCGGCTGCGCCGCCCGCGGGAAACGGCACAAGGATGCGTATCGGACGCACCGGATAAGTATTCTGCGCGGAAGTGTCGTGTGCGCTTGTCAGGCACAACGCGATCACGCAGCCCAGCAGGCTCCACTTTAGGTTGTATTGCACTTCATCCTCCGTGTTATCGGTGTGGGTGCCTCTTGTTGGGCCACGGGCGACCATCACCGGGTTGGGCAAATGCGACAGCGCTCAAAGTTCCTGGGGATGGAGCACGATCTTGTGGGCTTCGACATCTCGCGCCTGTAGCAGCTTCAGCGCGTCTTCGGCACGACGCAGCGGGAAGCGATGGCTGATGTACGCGTCGGGGTCAATCTTTCCGGTCGCGACGAGGTCGAGGCACGGCGCAAAGGCTCTGAAGTTTCCGCGCGAAAAGTTGATGTCGATCTCGCGGTCCTTCAAGAAGGCGATCGGCACGGTCGCCTTGTTCTCCGGAAACGTGCCGACGATCGTGATCTGTCCGCCGCGCTTGACCATGCCGATGGCGTCGGCGATCGTGCGCTCCTGCAAGCCCCCGACACACTCGATGACCTTGTCGAAGCCCTGGCCGCCGGTCACCGACCTCGCCCACTCGCTCGCGCGCAGTTCGCGCGCGTTCATCGTGCCCGCGACGCCGAGCCGCTGCGCCAAAGCCAGGCGGTAGTCGAGCAGGTCGAGGATCGTCACCTCCGCGCCCAGCGACTGTGCAATCAATGCCGCGCCGAGGCCGATCGGCCCGGCACCGATGACGGCGATACGATCGCCGGCCTGCGGTTTCACCCGATCGGCCACCGCGTGGTAGCTGATGCCGAGCACCTGCACCGCCGAGGCCTGGTCGTAGGTGACGTTGTCGGGCAACGGATAGAGATTGAAGTCCGGCACCGCCGCATACTCGGCGTAGGCCCCATCGGTATCGAAGCCCATCGTACGCAGACGTTCGCAAATATTGCCGCGGCCCGCCTTGCAAGGTCCGCATTCGCCGCACGCGAGGTCGACATCGCAGCAGACACGCGCGCCCACGCGCACTGTCTTCACGCCGCGGCCTACCTCGACGACTTCGCCGGCGAACTCGTGCCCCAGAATGCGGGGAAAGGTCAGGCGCGGATGCTTGCCGTGGAACGCATGCAAATCCGAACCGCAGATCGAGCACGCGTGCACCTTGACCACGACCTGGTTGTCGGCGAGCACGGGATCGGGCACCGTCTCGTAGCGCATGTCGCCACCGGCGCGCAGCATCATCGCTTTCATGAGCTGACTTTCTGGTTGCGCTGGTGCTGGATCGTGCCGAACATCACCTCGCGTTCGGCATCGGTGGGTGTCTGGTCGAGTGACTTGCGCTCTTCGGCCAGCAGCGCCATGCCGCGCACGACCGCCGGACGGATCTCGATTGCTTCGTACCAACGCTTCACGTTCGGATAGTCCGCCAGACGCGCTCCGCGCTTGGCGCCGTTCACCATCCAGGGAAAGGTCGCGATATCGGCGATCGTGTAGTCGTCGCCGGCGAGGTACGGTGCCTCACCGAGGCGGATATCGAGCACGCGATGCAAGCGCATGACCTCATTGGTGTAACGCTCGATCGAATACCCGTGCTGGTCTTTCGAGTACGCCCGGAAGTGGCTCGCCTGCCCGAACATCGGACCCACCCCGCTCATCTGGAACATCAACCACTGCAGCGTCGTGAAGCGCGTGTGCGGCTCTCGAGGCAGGAACCGGCCCGATTTTTCGGCCAGGTAGAGCAGGATCGCACCCGACTCGAACAGCGCAAGCGGCTTGCCACCCGGCCCGTCGCGATCGACGATCGCCGGGATCTTGTTGTTCGCACTGATCTTCAGGAACGCAGGCGCGAACTGGTCGCCGCTGCGCGTATTCACCGGGTGCACCGAATACGGCAAACCCGTCTCCTCGAGCATGATGTGAATCTTGCGGCCATTGGGCGTGGGCCAGGTATGGAGGTCGATCATGCGAGTCCTTTCCTTGATTTCGGCGGTCGGGCGGTCATCGAATCAGATGGCGTCGTAGGCAAAGCCGGATACGTGAGTCCGGTACGCCGAGCGTGCATTCAGTCGTTGGTAGTAGGCTTCGAGCTGCGTCATCGGCGGACGTGCAACCGGGATGCGCATCCACTTGTCGATGACGGTGCCGACCGGAATGTCACCCATCGTGAACGTGTCACCGCCGACGAACGCCTGCCCGGCGAGGTGTGCATTGAGCAGCGAGAACATCTCCACCAGATTCCGGTGCAGGCCGGCCAGCTGCGCTTGATCCTGCTCGGCCGTCGGGGTACGGGTGATCGTCAGGTAGTAGGTCCTGAAGGTCGGCTGGAAGAGTGTCGTCGCCTGCCAATCCATCCATCGATCCGCATCGGCGCGCGCGCCGAGGTCTTTCGGACAGAGCGTTCCCATCGCATAGCGCGCGCACAGGTAGCGCACGATCGCGTTCGATTCCCACAACACGAGTGCGCCGTCCTCGATCGTCGGGATCCGCCCGTTGGGGTTTAGCGCACGATAGCGCGGCTCGTTGACGACGCCGTGGTGTTGACCCGCGTCGATCTGCGTGTACGCGATGCCCGCCTCGTCGGCGCACCACAGCACCTTCTGCACGTTCAATGCCGCCCGGCGTCCCCAGATTCGGACCATCGTCAGTTCCCCGTTTTCAGCTTGTCGGGTAACGCGATGCCACGTTCGGCGTAGAAGCGTGCGGCCCCCGGGTGGATCGCGATCGTTGAGAAGAGGATATCTTTGGCCGCGACCTGCGCGAACGACTTGTGCGCCCCGGTCAGCGCTGCCTGCTTGTCGAAGGTGGCCTTGACCAGGGCGTAGGCGAGGCTGTCGGGCAGGTCGGCGCGCGCAGACACCACCACGTAACTCGCGACCGTCTTGACCGCCGCGGTCGCGCCCCGGTACGACCCCGCGGGGATATCGTACGGACCCAGGGACGGACTTTTCTGCAGGAATCTTTGCCGTTCAGAATCCGACAGACCGATCATCACCATTTCGTGGACGCTGTCGAACTCCGACACAGCCGGGTGCGGCGGGCTGCCGGTGACCACTGCGATATCGAGCCGGCCGTCCGCGAGCAGACTGTTGGCGTCGCCCGGACTCATGTTGGTGATCCGCGAAGGCTTGATGTCGAGGGCGTCGAGCAAATCGCGGAACATCAGATCGGAGCCCGACCGCCGACGACTCGGATTCGCGCTGCGACCATTGAGATCGCTGAGTGTCTTGATGCCCGATTTCCTCGACGCGTAGATCTGCAGTGCGTTCGGTCCCATCACCAGCAGCACCCGTTGCGCGCGCAGCTTGCGATCCTTGGTCCAGTCGGCACCTTCCCATCCCTCGAACGCGAGGTCGCTCGTGGTCACGACCACGTCGGCCTTGCGATCCTCGAGCATCAACACGTTGATCGGAAATCCGGCGGTAGACTCCACCGACAGCGGCACGCCGACTTCGGCCCCGACGATCGATGCCCACGGACTGCCGGTAGTATGGCCAAAGCCGCCCACCGGTCCGGTCGCGAACGTCAGACGCGCCGGCCACTTGCTGCGATCGGTGGCCGTTGTCTGTGCCTGTGCAGTCGCGGCAAGCGCGGCCGCTAGCACGGACGCGACCAAGACGTACCTGCCGAACCATTGAGTGAGCTGTTCAAGTCGCGTCATGCCTGCCTCCCTGTGAAGGTCGGACGCGGTGGTCCGCGTCCGACCAGAAGTACGGTCGCGAGAAGCGCCACTCCCGCGGCATTGATCCATAGCGCGGGTGCCAACACACAGACCGCCGCGACGAACATCAGCAGCCGGGCCAGTACATGGCGATGGCTGTTGGTCGCGCCGGCAAACGCATATCCCGCGAGCAGACACAGAACGAAGGCACGCAGGATGTCGTACCAGGGCCCGGACCACAGGATCGCCGGGTTGTAGATGAACACGAACGGCACGATGTAGGCAGCCACGCTCAGGCGTGTGGCGATCCAGCTCGTCTTGTTCGGGTCGGCACCCGCGATGCTCGCAGCCGTGAACGCAGCCAACGCCACCGGCGGCGTGAGCGTCGACACGCAGGCGAAATACATGATGAACAGATGGGCGGTCAATTGCGGCACGCCCAGCTGCACGAGGACCGGCGCGCCGACGGCAGCGGTGATGATGTACGCGGCGACCGTCGGTAGCGGAAAGCCGAGCAGGATCGTCACCAGCATCGTCAACACGAGCGCGACTTCGAGTTGATTCTGACCATAGGCCAGGACCAGGTCGACGAAGCGGTTGCCGACGCCGGTCAACCCGAACACACCGACCAGAATGCCGGCACACCCGCAGGCCGCCACTGCCTCGATCGACCCCACCGCGCCCTCACGCAACGACCTCAGGATGTCGGCCACGGGCATGAACCTTCGCCGCCGGATCCAGTCGACGACGAGCGCGACCGCAATGCTCGCGAGCGCGCCCTGGACGACGCTGCGGTGCGCGACCACGATCATCGCGACTAGAACGGCGACCGGCAGCAGCAGCAGCCAGCCATCGCGCAACACCGTGCGCGCTCTCGGGGTGTCTTCAGGCGCGGTTCCGCGCAGGCCGAGTTTGACCGCCTCGAAATCGATCACGAAATAGACCGTTGCGAAATAGCAGATGGCGGGTATCAACGCGGCCAGCATCACATCGCGATACGGCGTCATCGTGGCCTCGGCGAGCACGAAGGCCACCGAACCCATGATCGGCGGCATCAACTGCCCCCCGGTCGACGCCGCGGCCTCGACCGCGCCCGCGAACGCCGGCGTATAACCGGTGCGCTTCATCAGCGGGATCGTCAGCGTGCCGACGGTCGCCACATTGCCCATCGAACTGCCCGAGATGGTGCCGAACAGTGCACTCGCGATCACGGCGACCTTCGCCGGCCCCCCGCGCGCGCGCCCGGCGATCGCCGTGGCGAGATCGATGAAAACGGCGCCGACTCCGGTCGCCCGCAGAAACGCGCCGAACGTGACGAACAGGACGATGTAGGTCGCCGCCGCAGAGAGCGCGAAACCGAACAGACCTTCGGTGCTGAACAGCGTGCTCATCGTACGATCGAACTCGTAGCCGCGATGGCCCCAGATTCCGGGAAGACCGCCGCCGAACAGTGCGTAGCCGATGCACAGCGCGCCGAGAATGGGGAAGAACCAGCCTAGTACGCGTCGAGACAGTTCGAGCGCAAGCAGGACGGCCGTTGTTCCCCAGACCGTATCCCAGGTCGAAGGCTCGAAGCCCACCCGGTCGTACATCTGGTCGTAGTTGATGCCGAGGTAGGCAACAAACCCGAGGCTGGCGAGACAAAGGGCGATGTCCGTTGGCTGTACCGATCGCCGACCCGATGGGCTCGCGGGGAAGAGCAGGAAGCCGAGGACGCAGAACGCACCGAAACTGAAGCCGAGGAACAACCAGGGGTCTATCGGCACCAGCGTGAGCGCGAAGATGTGCAAGAGCGTGGTGCCTATCGCAAGCACCGATACCAGCCGGGCCCAGCCCCCGGTCAATCGACGCGCGGCGCTTTCGCTCTCTTCGAGCAGCGCGACGGGCGCGTCGTTCCCCGGCCCGCCACCGCGGGCAGGCTCAGGCAAGTCGGCATCCCGCCCCACATCAGGCAAGGCTGGCTGCATACCGAACGGCTCCTCCGATGAATCGCGCCGCGCCCTCGACGTCTTCGTTCGCGTCGAGTGATTCGGTACGACTGTGCGCAGCACGACAATCGAACACGACTGTCGACCACGAGCGCGGGCGGCCTGTCACATCACCTAACCCGATCTCTAACAGACTGTATAACCATGCATACGCATAGAACAATGTCTTTGTTCTTATTAAACTCATCGGCCCCATCTATTCGAAAGCGCCATGATGGAGTTGCGACACCTGCGCTATTTCCTCGCCGTCGCCGACAGCCTCAGCTTCACCCGAGCCGCAGCCACGCTTCATCTGACGCAGCCGACGCTGTCGCAGCAGATCAAGCAGCTAGAGCAGGGGCTGGGCACCGTGTTGTTCGACCGCGTCGGTAGAAGCGTTCGGTTGACCGCGGGGGGCACGCTATTCAGGCAGCATGCAGAACGAGCACTCAAGGAGATCAGTTCGGCAAGCGCCGCGCTCGGCGAACTCGAAGGCTTGATGCACGGGACGCTGACGATCGGCGTGTTCCAGTCGTTCAACAGCTCGTTGCTGCCGCCGATCCTCGCGAGCTTTTCTGCCGCTTATCCGGGCATCCATGTCACGGTCCGGCAGCTGCCCACGGGCGAGATGGAGGAGCGGCTCGTCAAGGGCGAGCTCGACCTGGGTATCGCTTATGTACGCGCGGTCGCGGCGAAGATCGCGACCGAAGAACTGTTCGATGAGGCGATGACGCTGGTCGTCGGCGCGCAACACCCACTTGCAGGGCTGCGTGCCGTCACCGCGAAACAGTTGCACGATCAACCCCTCGTCTTGCTGACCTCTGAATTCCCGTCGCGCACCCTGCTCACGCAGTGGTTCTCCGAAGCCGGGTACGAAGCTCGAATTCGCATGGAAATCGACTCGACTGACGCGATACTCGCCACGGTGAAGTGCAGTGCGCTCGCGACGATCCAGACCCGACGCATGGCCTCGATCATGCCGGACCTGCGCTGCATTCCGCTGCGGCCTCGGCTTATTCGCACCGCGGCGATCCTGTGGCGCAGCGAGGGCTATAGATCGGCGGCGGCGCGTGTGGCCGCAGCGCTTATCAAGCAGGCGTACGGTCGGAACACGGCGGTCAAAGCTGCGGCGGCCTAGATACCTGCCCGCGGGTGTGGCGGGCGCGCGCGCGAATCCACCGCTTCCGAAGGCGTGTGCCCCCTCACTTGTGTCGCGTGCAACTCGCGCCGCGTCGACGCATCGAAGGGCCCCCGCTGATGCACGCTGCAGCGGTTGTCCCAGATAACGACATCCCCGGCGCGCCACTCGTGTTCAACGATGTGCTCATCTCGGAGCATATGCGCCCAGAGTTCATCCAACAGCGCCTCGGACTCCTCGATCGGGAAATCGCTCACGTAGTGCTTCAGCCGACGCCCGAGAAACAGGCTGTTGCACCCCGTCTCGGGATGGGTGCTGACGATGGGATGGGTGGGGCCGACTGAACGCCTCACGTCGGTGACATCCTGCGCGCCGCGACGAAGGTTCCGGTTCGTGTCGTAGGCCGTGTCGTGCTTGATCGTGCGGCCGTGGACGACGTCCTTCAGGTGCGACGGCAACGCGTCATACCCCGCATAACCGCTGCAGAAACGAGTATTGGCGCCGGCGCCGGCGGGGGGCAATTCCACCGCGCGCAGCATGCGCATGCCGGCGATCACCTCGCGAAACGAAAAGTCGCTGTGCCAGATCACTTCTCCATCGCCGAGCTCCCCGACCGGAACGCCATCGACCTTGATGTTGGAGACGACGGTCACCTCCGGCGGTCCGTCGAACTTCTGATGCGACGAGCGTTCGCTTGCGGCAGGTGGAAGCTCGAGCGGTCCGAAGCGCCGTGACAGTGCCACTTGATCTTCGTCGCTCATCACCTGCCCACGAACAACGACGAGCAAGTGATCGAGGTAGGCGCGGTAGAGGGTACCGAAGGCAACATCGTCGACCGACTTCAGGTCCAGGCCCTTGATCTCCGCACCCATGGCACCTTCGAAGGGCACGATCTCGAGGTCGCCGATCCTGCCGCGAATGACGGAACGTTGGCTGAGTGTGGTGGCCATGTCGGAACCTCCCATTGAATGTCGAACGGACCTAAGGAATGCGAAATCGCGCCACCCGCTCCTCGCTCACCATAACGCCCAGCCCGGGTCCAAGCGGTCGACCCAGCAGGCCGTTCTCGATCTGCAACGCGTTCTCGCAGAGGTCTTCGGCCAGGTAATGTTGAGTCACGTTGAGACCCCAATCCAGATTGGGCGCCACACTGCCGAGGTGCGCGATGGCGGCCGCGGCGATGCTCGATTCGGCGACCTTGCAGGCGAGGTTGATGTGAAGGCCGAGCGCGGAACAGATCGTCATCGCATCGACGGCCGGACCCATCCCCCCCATCTTGATGGTCTTGATGTTGGCCCCCTGAATCGCACCCATGCGATGCAGCGTCTGGATGTCGCGCACGCCGGCGATCGACTCGTCGCCGTTGAGCGGGATCGCGCAGACCTTCGCCAGCGCAGCCATGCCATCGAAATCCTGGCTACCCAGCGGCTGCTCGAGGAACAGCAGACGGGCGTCCAGCGCGCGTTCGGCGAACAGGCGCGCGTTGGCGAACGTCATGCCCGCATTCGCATCCGCGCACAGCACGACATCGTCGCCCAGGCAGCGCCTGACTTCGAGCGCGGCGGCCGCCTCCTCGAGCGGGGCCTTGAAGCCGACCTTTAGTTTGAACACGCGCCATCCAGCGGCGAGCTCGCGTTCGGCTTCTGCGATGTCGTCCTCGACTTTTGGGTTACCCAGCAGATACATCGGCACCAGTTCTTCGCGCACCGGCCCGCCGAACAGTTCGGCGACCGACACCCCCAGATGCCGGCCGACCAGGTCGGCGAGCGCCATGTCCACGGCGCACTTGGCGCCGGTATTGCCGACCAATGCCGCATCGAAGCGCCGGATCAGCGCTGCGCGGCGCAGTGCGTCTTCGCCGAGCAACAGGGGTGCGAGCCGTTGGTCGACCGCCGCAACCATCCCGGGCAACAGATCGCCGGTCATCACCGGAGCCGAACTCGCTTCGCCCCAACCTACCAGGCCATTGCCGGCCTCCACTCGCACCAGCAGGTTCATCGAACGCTCGATACGCTCGCCCGCCATGACAACCGCCTTCTTCAGTGGCAATGCAACCGGAATTGCGTCGACCCGGACGATGCGCAGCGGCGAGGATTCGAGCGCGCGCCCGTCGGCGGCTCGCGCCTTGTTCACGGCTTTCGGCGTTTCTTTGGAGAGATCGTTCATTGAGCGGTTTCCTCGATCGTTCGGTTTCGATCCTGTACGCTGCCACCCGCCGCGCGGATGATTTCGGCGATGGCGTGCGCGCGGCCGTCGTGACGCGCAGACGCGAGAGCGGCGTAGACCGCGGCGAGCGCTTGCACGCCGTTGTCGCCCGAGATCTCGATCGACTGTCGTTCGACGATCCCCTCGGCAAATTGCTCGAGTTCGTCCCGGAACATGTCACCGGCGGGTACCGTAATCGACTGCCGGGACGGCGACGCCTGCGAGCGTTCCTGGATCTCCAGCCGGGCACCGCGATGAAGTTCTCCGGGCGCTCCCCAGCGTGCTTGATCGATCTCGTAGGTCGCGCAGGCCCGTTCGCCGGTGACGCGCACGCCGTAGGCGCCTGGACTAGTCCAGCTGGCGATGACCGACCCCAGCTTCCCGTCGACGAATCTCACCGTCGCGAACCACTGGTCCTCGACTTCGGCGGGCAACGGCGAGCGATGCGCCGAGGTCGCGCTGATCGACAGCAGCTCGCCCCCGAGATAGCGCAGCGTATCGAACTGGTGGATCGCGATCTGACTCAGGCATCCCCCTGGCGCTCGATCGCTGTACCAGCGCCAGTCGTCGGGCGTCAGGCGCAGCCCCCGATCGTTGCAGAACCAGGCTTCGATCATGTTGACCTGGCCGAAGCGGCCGTCGTCGATCAACGCGCGGAGCAGCCGCGTGCCGGTAAGGAAGCGGGCGCAGTGCCCGACCGCCACACGCACGCCGTACCTGCTCTCGAGCGCTGCCACGCGCAGTCCGTCGTCCAGGGTATTGGCGACCGGCTTCTCGAGGTAGACATGCTTTCCGGCCCGCGCCGCCTGCGCCGCGAATGCGAGATGCATCTCGTTTGGAAGCGTCAGCAGGACGCCATCGATCGCGGGGTCCGCGAGCACTGCTTCGTAGTCGACCGCGGCCGGCAGGCCGGTCTGTTCCACGAAGCGCGCGCGGCGCTCGGCATCCCGCCCGACGCAGCAGGCGATCCTGATCTTCGACGATGCGGCAATCGCCTTGGCGAGGACGAGTCCCCAGGCACCGGTGCCGATCAGCGCGACGGTGACCGGATAAGCGTGCGCGCGCGCATTCACGGCGGCGTCGGCGCGCGCGTCGCGCCCGGTTGCACGACCTTGCCCGGGTTCATGATCCCGTGCGGATCGAGCGCCTGCTTGATTGCGCGCATCAGATCCATTTCGACGACGTCCTTGTAGCGCGGCAGCTCGTCGTACTTCGATTGGCCTACCCCGTGCTCGGCGCTGATCGACCCACCCCGTCGATGGACGAGGTCGTACACCGCCTCGTTGACGTCGACCGCCTTCACCGCGACCGGGTCGCCGCGCTCGCGCCCGGGTATGTAGCAGTTGTAGTGCAGGTTGCCGTCACCGACGTGGCCGAAGCAGACGATACGTACGCCGGGGTAGCGCGACTCCAGCATCGCGCCTGCTTCGTCGATGAACGCCGGGATCGCGCTGATCGGCACCGAGATGTCATGGCGATAGAGCAGTCCCTCGTCCTTCGACGCATCCGGGATCGACTCACGAATCCGCCAGAGCGCGCGCGCCTGGGCGTTGCTGCCGGCAATCGCCGCATCGGTGGCGCGCCCGGACTCGAGCGCGGTTGCGAGCGCCTGCTCGAGCGGTTCGCGCAACGGCGCGTCGCTTGCGCTGTCTTCGACGTCGGTCAATACATACCAGGGCGACGGCCCGGACAGGGGATCGCGGGTGCCCGGAATATGCCGCAGCACCAGTTCGAGACACCGACGCGAAATCAGTTCGAACGCGCTCAGCCGGCCGCCCAACGCCGTGCGCAGAGCGGACATCATCGCGATGGCCGCCGCAGCATCGGGCACCGCGACCCACGCGGTTACCGACGTGCGCGGCAGCGGAAACAGCTTCAGCACTGCACCGGTGATGATGCCGAGCGTCCCCTCGGAGCCGATGAACAACTGCTTCAGGTCGTAGCCCGTGTTGTCCTTGCGCAATCCGCGTAACTGGTTCAAGACCCGGCCATCTGCGAGCACGACTTCGAGACCGAGCGTGAGGTCCCGGGTATTGCCATAGCGCAGCACGTTGATGCCGCCGGCGTTGGTCGCCAGATTTCCCCCGATCTGGCAGCTTCCCTCGGCGCCCAGCGACAGCGGAAACAACCGATCCGCATCGGCCGCGCGCTCGCGGATCGCCGCGAGAACGCAGCCTGCCTCGACAGTCATCGTGTCGTTGAGCGCGTCGACCTCTATCACCCGGTTCATCCGTGCGAGCGAGAGCACGACCGAACGGCCCGACCCGTCGGGCGTGGCGCCACCGCACATGCCGGTATTGCCCCCCTGTGCAACCACCGGGGTGCGCAGACGTGCACAGAGTTCGACGATTGCAGCGACCTCGGCGGTGGTCGAGGGTCGCACCACCGCCGCGGCCAGGCCGTGGTAGAAGCCGCGCCAGTCCGTCAGCGCGGGTGCCATCGCATCCGCGTCGGTCAATACGTGCGCCGGGCCCAAGACGTCGCGCAGGCGGGCGAGCAAGTCAGGGGACGACCGGGCGACGTTCATCTGAAAGGATCTCTTGCACCAATGGGCAACGGGTGCTTCGGCACTGCAGCGTGATCGGATGATCGGGCAGAACGCTCACCGACCCACTCTGCGAGCGCTGCCCAATCGCGGTCTCCCCAACCCTCGCTGATCGCCGCGCGCATCTGCTCGGCAATCAGCGCCGCGGTGGGCAAATGTGCGTCGAGTGCCTCGGCCGCCACGACCGCCAGTTCGACGTCCTTCAGTCCGAGACGCATGGGCAACAGCGTTTCCCTGGAACGCGCCACGCAGTACTCGCCGTAGTATCGGTAAGCCGGAGCAGCAAGCGAGGTGTCGAGGAGCACCTCCAGGAAACGCGCCTTGTCGAGTCCGCCCTTCGCGCATAGACCGAACGCCTCGCCAAGACTCTCGATCACGTTCGCCACCAGGAAGTTGCGGGCGATCTTCACCAGGTTCGCATGCGCCGGAATCGAACCGACTTCGAACACCCGGCGCCCGATCGAGTCCAGTACCGGGCGGCACGATGCGATCGCGTCTGCATCGCCGGCTGCGATCACGTCGAGTTCACCACGTTCTGCAAGGAACGGACGTCCGAACAGCGGGGCTGCGACGTAACGACGCGTCGCCTGCGCATGTACCTCGGCCAGCGTGTTCCCCATCTCATAGCTGATCGACGCCATGCAGACATGAACGGTCGCCGAGGGCAACCGGCGCACCAGGTCGGAATCGAGCCACACGGCGGCGACCGCGCGATCGTCCGGTACCATCGTGATCAGGACGTCCACGTCCATGGCCTCGGCCGCCGAGCCGACAGCGCATGCGCCGCGGGCGACGAGCGGCACCATTGCTTCGGCGCGCACATCATGCAGCAGCAATGGATGACCGCGATCGATCAGGCGCGATGCGATCGCCGCGCCCATTCTGCCCAACCCGATCATCCCGACCCGGGACGGCCCTCGCGTCACCGGCGCATCCGGCCTCACGTTCGAGACTTCCACGTCACTCCGCCCGGATGTTCGCCGACTTGATCAGCCGGCTGAACGCGGCGATCTCCGACTTCACCATCGCGGTCAATTCTCCGGGAGTCGTGCTGACCGCTTCCACGCCGAGCGTCGCGAACTTCTCGCGCACGTCGGACATCTGCATGGTTCGCACCACTTCGGTATTGAGCCGGGCAACGATCTCCTTGGGGGTGTTAGCGGGGGCGAACAGTCCCCACCAGTTGACGATCTCGAACCCCGGCAATACCTCGTTCGCCGTCGGAACATCAGGCATCAGCGGCGTGACGCGTGCCCCCGTGGTGGCGATCGGCCGCAGTTTTCCTGCCTTCACCTGCGAGAGCGCGGGTGCCATGTCGGAGAACACGACCTGCAGCGTGCCCGCGACCAGATCATTTATGGTGAGCGGCATGCCCTTGTAAGTGATGTGCACCATTTCGCTGCCTGTCATGCTCTTGAACATCTCGGCGGTGAGGTGCGCTATGGTGCCGACGCCTGACGAGCCATAGTTGACCTTGCTCCCGTTCGCCTTGGCATAGGCGATCAGCTCCGGGAAGGTCTTCACCGGAACCGATGGATGCACGACGATCAACTGCGGCGCACGCGCCACCAGCGAGATCGCGGCGAAATCGCGCAGCGTGTCGTATTGCACCTTGACCAGCAGCGGATTGGTCGAGATCGGCGCCGCGTTGCCGACCAGAAGCGTATAGCCGTCAGGCGCGGTCTTCGCTGCGATTTCCGTGCCGAGGCTGCCGCCAGCGCCCGGACGACTGTCGGGAAGTACCGATTGTCCCCACGCTTCGGACAGCTTCTGCCCGACGATGCGCGCGATGATGTCGGACGTCCCCGCGGGCGGAAACGGCACGATCATCCGGATCTGTCTGTTCGGATAGTCGCTCTTCGCACTTTGCGCGAACAGTGACCCGCTCGCAGCAATTGCGGCGAGTACGCACCCTGCAGTGATGACCACGTTGCTGTTCATCGACTCCTCCTCTGGCTGTTCGTCCGTGTCTGCTGCACGGATCGATCGATTGCATGACCTATGGGTCGCGACTACGCGAACGCCCACCCGTTCCCAGACCTCCGATTGCCGTGCAACGTTAGGAACAGGCGATTCACTCGCCACCTGTCCCGGTCACGCTCGTTCCACCACAGACGAACAGCGCCTGCCCCGTGATGTAGCCGCTTTCGGGCGCCAGCAGGAACAGGATCGCGTGAGCGATATCGGCGGGCTCGCCGACGCGACCGACCAGAATACGGTCGATCACCAACTGCCGTTTCGTCCCGCCGTGAGGGTGGCCGCGATCGAACAGTTCGCTCGCCACGGGCCCTGGCACCACCGCATTGATCGTGATCCCGTCGCGACCCGTCTCGATTGCCGAGGTACGCGTCATGCCGATCAACCCTGCCTTCGCGCTCGAATAGACGACCCGCTCCGACTTGCCGAGCACTGCCCGGGAAGACACGTTGACGACGCGACCGAAGCGCGCCTCGCGCATGCCGGGCAGGAACGCCTGCATCAGCAGCAATGACGCACCCAGCGTCACCGACGACACGTAGGCGAGGTCCTCGACCGTCGCGTTCTCGATCGCCGCAGGCCGATTGGCGCCTGCGTTGTTGACCAGGTAGCGGACCGGATGCGCCCCGGCGATCTCGCCCGCGATCGCTCGGGTCGCGTGCGCATCGGCCAGGTCCACCTGATACGCGATCAGCGACGGATGCGACCACGCCGGGCGCGAGCGCTGCAGCGTGATCACGGTATGGCCGCGCTCGAGCAACCGCTCGGCGACGGCGCGTCCGATCCCGGTGCTCGCACCGGTGACCACGGCGGCCTGCGGCATCGGCGCCGGCTTGCTCACAGGTAGTCGACGATCTTCCAGCTGCCGGGTTCGGCCTGCACGACGTTCTTCGAGTTTCCCGGCCGTCGGTCGGCGTAGACCTTCCCCTCCTTCATAACGAGTTCGATGTTCTGCTTGCTTTGCAGGCAGGCGATGTCGGCAAGCGGGTCACCTTTCACCGCGACCAGGTCGGCAAGCTTGCCCGGCTCGACCGTACCCAGATCGCGGTCGAGCTTCAATGCGCGCGCGGCATTCAGCGTCGCGGACTGCAGCGCATGCATAGGCTGCATGCCAAGGTCGACGTAGAGCGCCAATTCACGGGCATTGCTGCCCATCTCGGGATCGAACCCCATGTCGGTCCCCATCGCGATGTTGACGCCCGATTCGTACATTACCTGGAACGTCTCGAAGCAGTTGGCCTGGATGCTCTTCATCTTGTTGATCACGAACATCGAGGTACCCTGCAGCCGACGCAACTCGATCGCGTGATCGGTGCGATGCGACAGCGTCGGCGTCACGTACACGCCGGTGCTGGCGATCTTGTCGACCGTCTCACGGTTGTGGAACACCATGTGCTCCAGCGTGTCGGCGCCGGCCTGCATCGCCATCTGCTGTGCGTCGGGGGTAAAGCAATGCACCGCGCAGATCTTGTGGAACGCGTGGGCCTCGTCGACCACCGCGTCGAGCTCGACCTGCGTCATGTTGCGAATGTCGGGCTCCTCCTTGTCGGTGCCGCCCCCGCCCGACGCACAGGTCTTGATCACGTCGCAGCCGGCCAGCAGGTTGGTACGCGCGAGCTTGCGCAGCTCCCACGGCCCATCGGCCGTCTGGAAGCCGACGCGCAGCGCGGCGCGCGGCTGGATCAGGTCGAGGTGCGAGCCGGTGATCGTGGTGAACGCGGAGATCAGCATCCGCGGACCTTCGACGATGCCGACATCGATCGCGTCGCGGATCGCGCACGCCTCCGCGACCAACAGCCCCCGGCTCGACGACAGCCCCATGTCGCGCAGCGTCGTGAAGCCCATGTCGAAACAGATCTGCGCGTGGAACAGCCCGTACATCTGCTGCAGTTCCGGCGTGATCTCCCACTGCGCGACGCGAAAATTGTGGAAGGTCAGACAGTTGAACATCATCGTGAGGATATGGCAGTCGATCATCCCCGGGATCAACGTGGCGCCGCCGCAGTCGATGACCTTCGCGCCAGCCGGAATCTGCATCGCGCCACGCGTGCCGACCGCGTGGATTCGCTTCCCCCGGATCTCGACCACGGCATCGCGTATCGGGGATGCGCCGGTGCAATCGATCAACGACGCCGCAGTGACGAACAACGGCACTGCGTCGGCAGGGGTTGCGGGGGCAGCCAGTGACGTACTCATAGAACAGACTCCGGTGAAGGACGCGTGTCGGAATGGCGGAATGCCTGGATCGCCTTGACGAACGCGGCGTAACGCTCCGGGCGGATGACGAGGTTCCGGGTATCGCGACCCGCCTCGGTATGAAGTGCCTGGAAGGTCGTGCGAACGTCGTCGGCATCCATGCCGCGTACGATGAACACCAGCCGCGTCCGGTGATCGTCATCGGGCCACGCGGCGAGTTCCTGCGGCTCGCTCACGACCTTCTGCACGGCGTGAATCGCAACCGGCCGGCCTTCGACGTTCACGATACCCTTCACCCTCATCAGCCCGCTGCCGCGCAGTCCGGCGAGCAGGTGCAGCCATAGCACCAGGCCAGGACGGGTGACCGGCTCGTCGTGAGACAGCGCGAAGGTGGCCAGCAACGGATCGATCGCACTGCGCGTGTTCGCATTCGCCGACAGCGCCTGTTCGATCTGCGCCAGACGCGACACCATGTCGACGGCGCCATCGGTCACCGTGGGTGCGAGCAACTCCCGGGCATCGACGTCGCCGCGGATCGCACGGAAAATGCGGGCGGCCGGGTTCAGCCGACCGATGTCCTGCTGTAACGACGTCAGCAGTTCGGGAGGCGCGAGATCGATCTTGCTGATGACTACGGTGTCGGCAACCGACGCTTGCTTCACCGCTTCCGACCAACGTTGAAGGCACTCGCGCCCGTGTAGTCCGTCGACTACTGTCACGACCGACTGCAGCGCGTAATGGCGGGTAATCACCGGGTCGGTCGACAGCAACTGCACCAGCGGTACCGGATCGTCCAGACCGGATGTCTCTACGATCGCACAATCGAACAAGTCGCAGTCGGCTGCGTCCTCTCGCGACTGCGCGAGGTCGAGCAGGCGTGCGCCAATTTCGTCATGGACGTGACCGCACTGGCACCCGCCATCGACGATGCGCTTGCGCGCCGGCGATGCTTCGAGCAGTCGATCGTCGACGCCGACCGTTCCGTACTCGCCGACTACGACCGCTGCCTGCCGGAAACCCGTGTCGCACAGTACACGATTGAGCAGCGTCGTCTTGCCACTTCCCAGAAAGCCGGTGACGATCCATACCGGCACCTGCTCGATCGAGCGTGCACCCATCCTGTAATTCCTCCTCCGCCGTTCATCGCGTCGCGCTCCGCGCGGTCAAACATGGCGCAACGACGGGCGGACGTCTATTCGGTCCGAGCCTAGCGGCGTCCTTCACGTGAAGCAATACGGTGTGAACGATCGTCGCTATCGGCAGAACCTATGGCAGCGCTGCGTCCGCATCAAGTCATCGGCTGCGCACGCCTGATTTGCGTTTTGAAAGTCCCACGACTATAAATTCCTCGCGTGTCGGAATCGATGCGCGTGCCGCTCGCAAGTCCGCACAGCGGTACCCGCGTGTGTGGAAAGAGCACTTGAGCGCGTCCGCTGCCGGGCGAACTGGTGTGGCACGAATTCGACAGGGGGGTGCACGAGCCGTCGGCATCATGACGGACGCGTGCCACGACAATCGCTGCAGTCGTATTCATCGCGGAGGACGAATCATGTCGACCGGCCTGAGCGCCAAGCAAGTCAAGGAGTACCGCGCGAATGGATACTTGTCCCCGCTCGACGCACTAAGCAGTATGGATGTGACGCGCTATCGCGCGGCGCTGGATACGACCGAGGCACATCTCGGTGGGTCGTTGATGGCGATCGACAAGAAGTATCGCGGCAACCTTCACCTGTTGTGCCGCTGGGTCGACGAACTGGCGCGCACGCCCGCCATTCTTGAAGCGGTGGAGGCGCTGCTCGGTCCGGATATCCTGCTGTACACGAGTCGCTTTTTCATCAAGGAGTCGAACAGCGAAGGCATCGCCGCATGGCATCAGGATTGCACGTACTTCGGATTGCGCCCGTTCGATCACGTCACCGCATGGGTCGCGCTGTCGGAGGTGGGACCGCAGGCGGGACCACTCGAATTCGCCGTTGGCAGCCATATCCGTGGCCCGCTTTTGCAACGCACCGGGATGATCAAGAACAGTGTCAATACGGCCGGACAAATCATCGTTGAATGGTTCGATCAGTCGCAGATCGTGCGCGCGATCCTCGAGCCGGGGCAGTTCTCGTTGCACCACACCTGCATGGTGCATCAGTCGCAACCCAATCGTTCCGAGGCGCGGCGCGTGGGCGTTGCACTGAGCTATATTCCGACGCGAACGCGTTCCATCGCGAAGCGCCGGATGCCGGCGTCGCTCGTTCGGGGTAACGACGAACACGGGCATTTCGATCTGCAACCGCGCCCACAGGTCGATTTCGGCGAACTCGAGACGCAGCGCCACGACACGACGTTCAAAGCCTACATCGACCTCTTTTTCGAACAGGTGGCGGAGGCCGAAAAAGACTTGCCTAGAGCGGCCGCGGCAGGATTGGTGTACTGAGCCCCGATCCGCAGCGGCTAGGTCCACGCGATGCGCACGCGGCCGGACGGGCCGCCAAGGCTCGAATCACATCACCGCGATGCGTTGCAATTCAGTCCTCACCGCGGTTGTCACCCGACTTTCTGGCGGCATAGGCCTCGCGCACCAGCGCGGCGAAGCGCAGAGCCGCTGCCGAGCGTGTGCCCTCCCGGCGCCAAAGCAACGCGCCCTGGCGAATCGGTTCCGGACCTGTGAGCCTGATTGCGCGTAGGTCGGCCCTGCCGTGCAAAGCACCTTCAGCCACCACGCTCGCGAGCTGACTGTGGAGCACGGTTGCGAGAATGGGTTCGATTGCGTTCATTTCGAGCAGCAGCCGTGGTACGACGCCCGCGTTCGCGAACAGACCGTCCAGATACTGCCGCGCGGAGAACTCCCGCGTGAGCAGCACCATCTCGAGGCCGTCGAGCGCGCGCAGTGCAAGGGTGCGCTTGCGCGCAAGCGGATGCATCGCGTTGACGATAAGTCGCATAGGCTCATCGAACAACACTTCGGAGACGATGTGCGCAGTATCGGAAGACAAGTAGGCGACGGCGAGGTCGATCTCCCCCGCCAGCAACTCGCGCTCCATCTGGTCGCGCGGAATAAGTCGTGCAACGACATGGACGGCTGGGTAAAGACCTGAAAAGCGCGCCACGATCGCTGGCAGCAGCGAAGCCGAGAAGGAATGGAACAGCGCGACGCGGATGGTGCCGCGCAAGAGCCCCTGGAGATCGGCGATCTCGTTTTGTCCGGCTTCAAGCTCCCGCATGGCGCGCAGACAACGCTGCTGAAACAACGTCCCGGCCTCCGTCAGCTCTACCCGGCGCGGCAACCGCTCGAACAGTGCGACGCCGAGTTCGATCTCGAGTCGATGAATCTGCTCGGAGAGCGTCGGCTGCGACACATGCAACCTCTCGGCTGCTCGGGAAAAGCTGCGGCGCTCGGCGATCGCGAGGAAATAGCGAAGATGGCGAAGTTCCATCGGAACACTCCGGGTCGCCGGTCAGTCTGACTTAGCGCCGGCGGCTTTCAGAGACTTCGAAATTCGGCTCGCCTCGCCGAGGATGAAGTCGGTGACATCGATAAAGGTACGATGAGCTGTACTGCCTTCGCCGGACAGCCGGTCGCTGTCTGCGCCTTGGCCGCGGGCGCCGCAGCCCGCACGACGAGCGGGGCGGGGATTTGGGCAGGCAATAGTCTGGCGGTCCCGCGCCATCGCCAACTCCGGATTCTCTCATCAGATTCGCATCTCGTGCGGCCCGCCGACGCGCGCGATGAACTCGAGCGTGATCCGCGCAGTCGCATCAGGATCGGTGCCGGCCGCGTGATATCCGTCGATCGGCACGATCGCGAGTTCCGAGCCGGGAATCGTCTTCTGCCATGCGGAGAGTGCGTCGCGATCCTTGCCCGCGGCGTGGGTGCCGATCACGAGCGTCGGGCACTTGATCCGCTTGATGTCTTCGCGGATGTCGATCGCACCGACCCAGCGCAGGTAGGCGTGAGCGGTCGACACCGCGGTCGCCCCCATCATGTCGACCCACCAGTCGATGCCGCGCTCGGGCATCTTGCTGCCGAGGCGATTGCGCATGGTCTGGCGCGCCCAGCTGCGCATTCCGTGGCGATCCATGTGGTCGAGCCAGCCTTCACCCTTCGGCGGTGTGACGATCGAGCTCGCGAGCGTGATCGACCTCACCAGATCCGGCCGGGTCGCCGCGAGCATGGCGACGCTGATGCCACCGCTCTTGCCGCCGACCAGGTGGACCGGCTCGGCGGATACCTGACCGATGATGCGCACGAGATCGTCGACGAACAGATCGGTGGTCAGCGGAAAATCGCTGGACACCGGGCCGGACTCGCCGAACCCACGCTGGTCGATGCGGATCATCCGGTAGCGCCGTGAGAAATGCGGTACCCACGCACGCCACGCCTCGCTCGTTTCGGTAAAGCCGTGCACGAACAGCACGGTCTGCGGTTTCGTCCAGGCATCGGTATGGTCGTCGACGCGGTAGAACAGCTTTACGTCCGGCAGCTCCAGATACGGCATCTCGTCTCCCTTTCATTGACGCTACCCGATGAGATCGAAGTCCTCGCGCGCCCTCATCGGCAGGCAGCGCGGCAACTACTCCGGTCTGATTCCCGCGGTCTGCACGACCTTTGCCCACTTCGCGATGTCGGCCCGGATCGCCGCCGCGAACTCCGCCGGAGTATTCCCCACCGGTACGGCGCCTTCGTTCGCGAGCAGCTTCAAGAACTCGGCGGTGTTGACGATCTGGACGATTTCCCTGTGCAGCTGTGCGATCAGAACGCCGGGTGTGCCCGCAGGCGCAACCACGCCGTTCCACCCCAGCGCTTCATAGCTCGGTACGGCCTCGGCGATGGCAGGCACGTCGGGTAACGAGGGCAGGCGCTTCGCAGTGCTGACGCCGAGCGCGCGCAACCGTCCGGTCTGCAGATGCGGCAGTGCCGAGCCGACCGACGCGATCAGGTACATCTGGATCTCGCCCGACAACAGCGCCGCCATGATCTGCGGACTGCCCTTGTACGCGACGTGCGTGATGTTCATGCCCGACGTCGAAGCCAGCAGTTCCGAGGCGAGATGTCCGAGACTGCCGCGCCCGACCGACCCGTAGTTCAGATTGGACGAAGGCTCTTTCGACAGTGCGATCAGGTCCTGCACCGATTTCGCGCGCGAATTTCCGGGCACGAGCAACGTAGTCGACACGCTGCTCACCATCGTGATCGGTGCGAACGCCTTGATCGTGTCGTACGGCATGGTCGCGTACAGGCTCGGGTTGACCACGTGCGACGGAAACACCATCAGCAGACTGTAACCATCGGGTGCCGCCTTCGCGACGATCTGAGAGCCGACGATGCCGCTCGCACCCGGTCGGTTGTCGATCAGCACCTGCTGCCCCAGCCTTTCGGTCAGGCGCTGCCCGAGCACGCGGCCCAGCGTGTCGGTCACCCCGCCCGCACCGGTAGGGACGATCATGCGGATCGGTCGCGATGGATACGCCTCGGCGCCGATCGAGATCGTCGGCGCGGCGATCCAGCCGACGCAGATCAGCAGCGCCGCAAGAAAGAAAGTCACTGTGTCCTCCTCCCGTTCAGTGGCCCGGCGGCCGCGCCTCCGCGCCACGCCGGTGCGGCCGCGCGCTTCGACTGATCGCAGTCTTGTTCGAGCCGTGATGGACCTCACCATTGTAGATCCTCCGCGTCGTGACCACGACTGCGCTTCCATGCACCGGTGCAGACGGTAACAAGACACCCACGCGTTTCGAGCGCGCCGCCTGCGCCTGGGCCAGCCTCATCGACGCGCGAGCCCTGCCACCACCGGGAAGGTCCAGGGGCGAATGGCGGTCACCAGGCCCACATGGCGTCGCTCGCGCTGGGCGGACGCCGAATCGAGTTCCAGCAGTTCGGCGAACTCGGCAGCAACGAGGTCGAGCTTCTTTTGCAGCACCCCGATCGACGCGGGAGTGAGTTCTCCGGCAAGAAACCGGATTTTCTCCAACGGCTGCGTGAAGCTTCGCGCGAAGAAGTCATCGAGTGCCTGCGCGCGAAAGCGGCGCGCGAGCGGGCCATCGGGCCGCCAACGCATGTTGCGCGAGACGCGCAGGCGCACGCGATTGCCCGGCAGCAGGTCGATCACCTTGATCCGGTCGAGGTGTGCAAGCGCACGCACCAGTGCGGTTTCCGATACTTGGAATTGCGCCCGGATGCGCGCCGGGGCCGACCCGGTCAACAGCAGGTAGGCGATTCCGAGCAGGATGGGATCCTTGCACCTGCTGCAGACGCCGCGCGAGCACGCGCGCCATCATCAGGGCGACAAGAACACTCACTACTGTACGGTAACCAACCTGCTCAACCCGGTGCTCGAACACCTTCGGTTCTGGCGCACCCTCGAACGGGTACTGGCGCAAGGCTTCGGCTTGAACAAGCGTGTCGACCCGACGGGCGGCTGGACCGGTGAGTCGCTCGCCGCCGCGAGCGTGCCGCGAACGAGTCACCGCTCGCCACTCCTTGCAGGCGTGCGTCGCATCCAGGTGCACGCGCTGCGCCCACCGATCGTGCGCCGGATGGCGCGCGCGCTGGGAGTGCCGATCGGGTTCGCGCGGCGCTAAACCCGCGCAACGCACTGGCGCCGACTCTCGCCCGGCCCTTCAGTGCCGGGTCATCACCTGCAGGAACACGTCCTGCAGGTCCGGCTGCACGATCTCGAGCTCGCGGATCGACTCGCCGCAGCCCCGCAGATCCGCCAGCAACCGCTCGAGATCACCGTAATCGTCCAGCGCGATCGAAATCGAGTCCCCTTCGCGCGTGAACGCGCGCGCAGTGATCGCGGCGGGAAGCGTAGACGAGTCGAGGCGCAGCCGCACCGTCTTGTGCGCGTGACGCGCCGCGCGCAGCAGGTTTGCGGTGGTATCGAGCGCGACGATGCGCCCATGTTTCAGCATCGCGATGCGGTTGCAAAGCGCTTCCGCCTCCTCCAGATAGTGCGTGGTCAGCACGATCGTATGCCCGGCCCGGTTCAACCGACCGATGAACTCCCAGAGCCCCTGGCGCAGCGCGACATCGACGCCGGCGGTCGGCTCGTCGAGCACCACGACAGGGGGCTTGTGCACCAACGCCTGAGCCACGAGGACGCGTCGCTTCATGCCGCCCGACAACGCCCGCATGTTGGTACCGGCCTTGTTCGCCAGATCGAGGCTTACCAGCAGCTCATCGATCCACGCATCGTTGTTGCGCAGCCCGAAATAGCCCGACTGGTTGCGCAGCGTCTCACGCACGGTGAAGAAGGGATCGAACACCAGCTCCTGGGGAACGACTCCGAGTTCTCGCCGTGCCGCCAGATAGTCGTCGACGACATCGTGCCCCATCACCGAAGCGCGTCCGCTGCTCGCCCGAGCGAGCCCGGCGAGGATGCTGATCAGCGTGGTTTTGCCTGCGCCGTTCGGTCCCAGCAGGCCGAAGAACTCACCGGGCTCGATGTTCAGGTCGACGTCGTCGAGGGCGATCAAGTTGCCGTAGCGCTTGCACAGTCGCTCGATTGAGATCGCAGCGGTCATCGGGTTCTACGCTCGCACGTCTCGACATCGACCTGCGTGTCGGTCACGCGCTCGACGCAGTCGTCAGCAGATCGCTCACGCCGTACAGGCGCGCAAGCGTCTCGAGTTTCGGCGGAAGCCTGGTGAAAGTGATGTGCCCGCCGGTCGCCCCGACCCGCCGTTGCCATTCGAGCATTGCACCGAGTGCCGCAGAATCGAAATCGTCGAGGCCGCCCAGGTCGATCACGAGCTCTCGCTCCGCGCTCGCAGCGAGCCGCGTTACGCTCGCCTCGAGCACCTCGGGAACGCGCTCGATCGTCAACGCCCCCTCGACCCGGAACAGTCCGTCCGCGCCTGTCAGCCCGCCCTCGGCGATCACTTCCTCGGGGTTCCTGCAGCCGCACCGCTGTTGCGCTCGCTGAGAGACTTGATCAGCCCGTCGACGCCGTTCTTGCGGACTTCACTATCGAAGCTCGACCGGAAATTCACCACCAGGCTCACCCCACCGACCGTCACGTCAAAGACCTTCCACCCCTGCGGCGTGCGCTCCATGTCGTAGTCGATCGGGATCGCCTGCGCACCCGACTGATTGACGACCGTCTTCACCTGTACTTCGCTCTGGCCCGCGGCAACCTTCAACGGACGGACCTCGATCACCTGATTGCGGTATTCCCGCAACGCGACGGCGTACGTACGAAGCAGCAACGCACGGAACTCGCGCACCAGCGCTTCCTGCTGCGCAGCACTCGCCTGCTTCCAGTTGGCGCCCATTGCGAGCCGCGTCATCCGCGGAAAACTGAAGTGGATTGCAGCGCTCGCTTCGGCGACCTCGAGGATGCGACGCATGTCGCCGGCCTGGATCGCCTTGTCTTCCTTGATGATCGCAATCACTTTGTCGACCGTCGCGCGCACCAGCTGGTCCGGCGCCATGTCCTGTGCGCGCACCGGTGTCACGACCGCATAGGAACCAGGCAGCAGCAAACCGCTGAGCAGCAGGGTGAATCCGCGCCGGGAGACCGAAGTTCGCTGCGCAACTGCGATACGGGGGGAGTGAGAATTCATCGAAGGCTCATCGTGAAGTATGGAACGGGAGGGGCATGCAAGAGTTGGCCCAGCTTGCTGCAGTGGCTATAACGCTCACGCACGCAAAAGGTACACGACGTCGACATCGCCTACCGCGACACCGCGCGAACCTGATTATCGATACGCCTCAAGAGCGCGACAGGATGTCGTGCCGAATCGATCGATCAGGCGCGCAACGAGCGCGCCCGGCGCTCACTGGGTCGAGGATTCCCCTGCACGACTGGTCAGAAACTGGCCGATCAGATCCTCGAGCACGACCGCTTTTTGTGTCTTCGTGATGCGCGCGCCGTCGACCAGCAGCTTTTCGTCGCCGCCGGGGGCCAGAGCAACGTACTGCTCGCCGAGCAGGCCTGTCGTATACACACTGGCGAACGTGTCGACCGGAAAGCGGGAGAAGCGCTGGTCGATCTTGAACACGACGATCGCATTGAACGTTTCAGGATCGTAATCGATCGTCGCGACGCGTCCGACCACCACGCCGGCACTGCGCACCGCCGCCTTCGGCTTCAGGCCGCCGATGTTCTCGAATTGCGCGGTCAGCGTGTACGTATCGCCGCGACCGAGCATATCGCCTGCATTACCAACCTTCAGCGCGAGAATCAGCAACGCCGCCAGGCCGCCGAGCACGAACACGCCGACCCAGACGTCGAGTCTCGATCGTTCCATCAGAACCCCCTGAACATGAGCGAAGTGAGGATGTAATCCAGGAACAGAATAGTGAGCGCCGAAGTCACCACGGTGCGTGTCGTCGCGCCGGACACTCCCTCGGCCGTAGGCGGCGCATCATACCCCTCGAACACGGCAATCCACGAAATCGCGATGCCGAACGCGATGCTCTTGAGGAGGCCGTTGACGACGTCTTCGCGGAAATCGACCGCACTCTGCATCTGCGACCAGAACGAGCCCTGGTCGACGCCGAGCAGGATCACACCGACCAGATACCCGCCGTAGATGCCCATCGCCGTGAACATCGCGGTGAGCAGCGGGGTCGAGATCACGCCTGCCCAGAAGCGCGGTGCGACGACGCGCGCGATCGGATCGACCGCCATCATCTCCATCGCACGCAACTGCTCGGTCGCCTTCATCAAGCCGATCTCGGCGGTGACTGCCGACCCGGCACGGCTCGCGAACAGGAGCGCGGTAATCACCGGCCCGAGTTCACGCAGAAGCGAGAACGCGACCAATACCCCGAGCGAGGACTCGGCACCGTACACCTTCAGCGTCTGGTATCCCTGCAGGCCCAGCACCATGCCGACGAACAGGCCCGACACGAGAATGATCACCAGCGACAGCACGCCGGAAAAGTACACCTCGCGCACGACCAGCCGCGGCCTGCGCGCACTGACGTTCGAGTTCATCAAGGTCAAGCCGAGGACGCGCGTCGCATACCCCAACCGCAGGAACGCTTCGACTGCCTGGCGACCCAATCCGCTCACCGCCGACCACTTATTATCGAGCACGTGTCGCGAGCCCGAGTTCGGCACCGTAGTCGGTCCCTGGATAGTGGAACGGCACGGCACCGTCGATCTCGCCATGAAAGAACTGACGCGCATAGGGCAGCTCGGACCCGAGCATTTCTGCAGGCGTGCCCTGCGCGACGATCTGCCCTTCAGCCATCAGGTAGCAGTAATCGAGGATCTTCATCGATTCGCGCACGTCGTGGGTAACCACGATCGAGGTCGCACCCAGCGCGTCGTTGAGGGTCCGGATCAGATTGCTGATCACGCCGAGAGAAATAGGGTCGAGCCCGGTGAACGGCTCGTCGTACATGATCAATTGCGGGTCGAGGGCGACCGCGCGCGCCAGGGCAACGCGCCGCGACATGCCGCCGGAAAGTTCGTTGGGCATCAGCTTCGACGCACCGCGCAGCCCGACCGCGTGCAGCTTCATCAGCACCAGGTCACGCACGATCGGCTCGGGCAGATCGGTGCGTTCGCGCATCGGAAACGCGACGTTGTCGAACACCGACAGATCGGTGAACAGCGCACCGAGCTGGAACAACATGCCCATCTTGCGGCGCAGACGGTACAGCCCATCGCGGTCGAGTTCATTGACCGACTCGCCATCGACGATGAGCGTACCTGCCGACGGGCGCAGCGCGCCGCCGATCACTCGCAGCAGCGTGGTCTTACCGCAGCCGCTGCCGCCCATGATGGAGACCACTTTTCCGCGCGGAACGCGCAGATCGAGACCCTTCAGGATTTTTCGGCGACCGTAACCGAAATGCAGGCCGGAGATTTCTACGAAGTCCGAAGGCACGCGCGAACTGGAAGTGGAAAGCGCTATTCTAGCTGCTGACACCACGCGTTGAAAGCGGGCAACGGTCCGACACACGATGCAGCCAGTGGCGGTGGAGTTCTCGGAGGTCACGCGAAGCTACGGCACGCAGCTTGCCGCGCACGGCGTGAGCTTCTCGGTGAACCTGGGCGAGAGCTTCGCGTTGATCGGCATCAACGGCGCGGGCAAGACGACACTGCTGCGCTGCCTGCTCGATTATTCTCGCGCCGACGCGGGGACGATCAACGTCTGCGGCTCGCCCAGCAGCGACGCGCGTGCTCGGGCGCACCTCGCCTGGCTGCCGGAGCGTTTCTCGCCCCCCTACTATCTGACCGGCGGCGATTACCTGCGCTATCACGGCGCATTGCGCGGCGTCGTGCTCGATGAAGCGGCTGCCGCAACACAATTGCAGGCGCTCGATTTCGATCCCCGGGCTCTCTCGCGCCCGGCGCGAACCTACAGCAAGGGGATGGCGCAGAAACTCGGTCTGGCCGCCTGCCTGCTCGCAGGGCGCGTGCTGACGGTGCTCGACGAGCCGATGAGCGGGCTCGACCCGCGCGCGCGCGCGCTGGTGCGCGAAGCGCTAGCCGGATTGCGCCGTGAAGGTCGCACTCTGCTCTTCAGTTCGCATGCGCTCGACGACGTCGGCATGCTGTGCGACCGGCTGGCAGTGATCCATCGTGGGCGGGTCGCTTTCCTGGGTACACCTGACGCGCTGGTCGCGCGTTACGCTGAAAGCGCATTGGAACCCGCATTTCTCCGCTGCATAGAGCAGGCAGGCGCGTGAGACGATAGCCACGGTGGATGTTTGCTGCGTTCGCCATTTGCTCTTCCATTTTCTCTTGCGCATACGTTTCCGGTTCCTTTCCGGTTCCTTCTTCCACTTCGATTCCGATCCGCCCCCCCCTACGCTGCCATGGCGCAAGCCACGAACAAGCCCGATCTGCTGATCGTCGACGACGATCCGTTGATCACCGACACGCTCGACTTCACGCTGAGCGCCGACTACGAGGTGCTCGTCGCCGCATCGCGCGCGCAGGTGCACAGCCTGCTGCGCCAGATCGAACGCACGCCCCGGCTGGCGCTTATCGACCTCGGGCTGCCACCGTCGCCGCATCGTCCCGACGAAGGCTTCAGGTTGATCGGTGAACTGCTCGCCGCAGCGCCCGAGATGAAGATCATCGTGCTCTCGGGGCAGAACGACGAGGCGAATGCCCGCCATGCGCGAGCGATCGGGGCGATCGACTTCGTCGCCAAACCGTGTTCGCCCGACCGCTTGAAGGCACTGCTCGCGAACGCGCACGGCCTGCTCGCGACCGAGCGTCCGGTCGACGGTTCGGAGCGCGCAATCGTCGGTTCGAGCCCGGCGATCGAGCGCTTGCGCCAGCAGATCGAGCAGTATGCGGCGGCCCCATTCCCGGTACTGATCGAAGGTGAATCGGGTAGCGGCAAGGAGCTGGTCGCACGCGCGCTGCACCGCAAGAGCGGTCACGCAACGCGCCCGCTGGTCGCCCTGAACTGCGCAGCCATCGCACCCACGCTGGTCGAGCCGACATTGTTCGGCTTCGCCAAAGGAGCGTTCACCGGCGCCATCGGCGCGCGCGCAGGTTATTTCGAAGACGCCGCCGATTCGACCCTGTTCCTCGACGAGATCGGCGAGCTGCCGTTCGAATTGCAGTCGAAGCTGTTGCGCGTGCTCGAAAACGGCGAGTTTCAGCGTATCGGCGAAACGACGAGTCGGCACTCGAATGCCCGGGTGATCGCCGCGACGAATCGCGACTTGCGCCAGGAGGTCAAAGCCGGCCGTTTTCGTGGCGACCTGTACCACCGCCTGTCGGTGTTCGCGATCACCGTGCCGCCGCTGCGCGATCTGGATCAGGACAAACGGCTGCTGCTCGACCACTTTAGTGCTCACTACGCCAGCGCGGCCGCACGCGCACCGTTCGAACTCGACGCCGAGAGCGAACGGCTCTGGCTCGAATACGGTTTTCCGGGCAACGTGCGCGAGCTGCGCAACATCGTGATCCGGTTGTCGACGAAATATCCGGGGCAGCGCGTCGCGGCTGCGCAGTTGCTGGCGGAGATGGATGTAGACGCGGGTGAAAGCGCACCGGGTGCCCTCTACCCCTCGGCGGCCGACGGTGATGACGACCGCCAGGCGATCGACGCCGCGCGCCGCCACCTCGGCAGCGTGCGCGCGGTCGATCTCGATCGCCTGTTACGCAGTTGGGAGCGAAGCTATATCGAAGCTGCCCTGTTCCTGACTCACGGTAACCTCGCGCAAGCGGCGCGCATGCTCGGGCTGCATCGCACGACGCTTTACAGCCGGATGCAGGCCAGGGAGCGCGGTACCGACGCGCCGGAAAACCGCTGATGCTCAGCACCTTCGCAACGGGACGCGCACGCTGATGTATCACGAGTTCTTCGGGCTGCGTGAAGCGCCGTTCCGGATCACGCCCAATACCGACTTCTTCTTCACCGGCGGTAATCGCGGCGCGATCCTCGATGCGTTGCTGTATGCGATCAGCCAGGGTGAAGGCATCGTCAAGGTGACTGGCGAGGTCGGCAGCGGCAAGACGATGCTGTGCAGAATGCTGCAGGCCCGGCTGCCGCCCGAGGTCGTGAGTGTCTACCTTGCCAATCCGAGCGTGTCTCCCGACGAGATCGTGCACGCGATCGCGCATGAACTCGAACTCGATCTTCGGCCCGATGCGGGGCGGCTCGAAGCAACGCAGCGACTCACCGCGCTCCTGCTCGACTGCCACGCGTCGGGCAGCCAGGTCGTGCTGTTCGTCGAAGAATCGCAGAGCATGCCGGTCGCGACGCTGGAGGAGATCCGCCTGCTGTCTAACCTCGAGACCGACCGGCACAAGCTGCTGCAGATCGTGTTGTTCGGGCAGCCTGAACTGGATGCGCTGCTGCGCCGACCCGACATCCGCCAGCTGCGCGAGCGCATCACGCACAGCTTTGCGCTGGCGCCGTTGTCGGCGATCGACATCGGCCTGTACCTGAACTTTCGGATGCGCGCCGCCGGCTATCGCGGCCCCGACGTGTTCGGACCCCGCGTGGTCAAGGCCATCGCCGGGGCGTCGGCGGGGCTCACGCGGCGCGTGAACCTGCTCGGCGACAAGACCTTGCTCGCGGCGTTCTCGGAAACCACCCACGCGGTGTCGACCCGGCATGTGCGCGCCGCGATCCGTGACAGTGAGTTCGCGCAGAGCGCCACCGTCGCCCCTTCTTCCCGCTGGCGCGCCCCGATCGCGGCCGGCGCGCTCGCCGTCGCAGGCGTGTTGGTCGCCACTCTGTGGGTGATCGATTTCACCGCTCGGCCGCGAGGCGGCACCGGTGACGTGCCCGG
>JACMMK010000196.1 GCA_014379045.1 Burkholderiales bacterium | reverse complement strand
CGCCGGTTGCGCCCGCGCAGACACGGTCGGGCGCCGATGCGGCAGCCGACGCGCGCGGTTCGATACCGCTGGCCGTGAAAGCCGGCAGCCCGACCTGGTCGGCCGACGGCGAAATCGAACTCAAGAAGATTCCCTTTTTCGTTCGCGGCAAGGCACGCCGCAACACCGAACGGTTCGCGCAGGAGCGCGGACTCGCGTTGATTACCGTCGAGACGCTTTATGAAGCTAAAGCACACTTTGGTCGCTGAATCCGGGGCGCGCGCCCCGGACGTGTCGATAGCGGTCGCGCGCGAAGCCGCGACCACCGGTAGCGTTCCCATCCGCGTGGTGATCGTGACGCTCGACAGCCATCTTGCGAGCGTGACCGAGAACGCCCACCACCTGCTGCGGCGCGAGTTGCCGGGTCTCGCGCTGTCGCTGCATGCCGCGTCGGAGTGGGACGACCCGCAGGCGCTCGAGCGCTGTCGTGCCGACATCGCCCAGGGCGACATCATCGTGGTGACGATGATGTTCATGGAAGAGCAGATCCAGGCCGTGCTGCCCGCGCTCAGCGCGCGCCGCGACCAGTGCGACGCGATGATCGTGTGCATGTCGGCCGGCGAAGTGATGAAACTCACGCGCCTCGGCCGCTTCGACATGAGTCAACCGGCGAGCGGACCGATGGCGTTGCTGAAACGCCTGCGCGGATCGCGCGGCAGCGCCGACAGCGACAAGCCCGGCGCGCGCGGCGCGCAGCAGATGAAGATGCTGCGTCGACTGCCGAAGATCCTGCGCTTCATCCCGGGCACCGCGCAGGATGTGCGCGCGTACTTCGTCACGCTCCAGTACTGGCTCGCGGGGTCCGAAGACAACGTCGTCAACATGGTGCGCTTCCTGATCGACCGCTACGCCGACGGTCCGCGCGCGAAACTGCGCGGCCGCGCGAAGGCTTTGCCGCCGTCGGAGTACCCCGAGGTCGGCGTCTATCATCCGCGCATGAAGGGCCGCATCAGCGATTCGCCAAGTGGCCTGCCGCGTGCCGGGGGCGAGTCCGGCACGGTTGGCGTGCTGATCATGCGTTCGTATGTGCTCGCCGGAAACGCCGGTCACTACGACGGCGTGATCGCGGCACTCGAGGCGCGTGGACTGCGGGTGATTCCCGCCTTCTCGAGTGGTCTCGATTCGCGCCCGGCGATCGAACAGTTCTTCATGGCCGACGGTCACGCGACGGTCGACGCGATGGTGTCGTTGACCGGGTTCTCGCTGGTAGGCGGGCCGGCCTACAATGACGCGCATGCTGCGGAGGAGATCCTCGCCCGGCTGGACGTGCCGTACGTCGCCGCGCATCCGGTCGAGTTCCAGACGCTCGAACAGTGGGCAGGCTCCGAGCGCGGGCTGATGCCGGTCGAGAACACCATCATGGTCGCGATCCCGGAGATCGACGGGGCCACCGGTCCGATGGTGTTCGGCGGGCGCTCGAGCGCCTCGGGAGAACCCTGCACCGGGTGCGACCGGCACTGCGTGTTTTCAACCACCGACCATGTGCGCGACATGCATGTGTGCAGCGAACGCGCCGACCGCCTCGCCGCGCGCGTCCAGCAACTGGTGAGCCTGCGCCGTGCCACGCGCAGCGAACGCAAGCTCGGCATCGTGATCTTCAATTTCCCGCCGAATGCCGCCAATACCGGCACTGCGGCGTTCCTGTCGGTGTTCGAGTCGCTTCATCACACGCTGCGTGGATTGCGCGATGCGGGCTACACGGTAGAACTGCCGGCGAGCGCGGACGAACTGCGTGACCGGATCATCCATGGCAATGCCGCGCGCTTCGGGGCCGATGCCAATGTGCACGCACGCATCAGCGTCGACGACCATGTGCGCCGCGAGCGTTGGCTGCCTGAGATCGAAAAGACCTGGGGCCCGGCACCGGGCCGTGCGCAGAGCGATGGCGCATCGATCTTCATCCTGGGCGAGCGCTTCGGCAACGTGTTCATCGGCGTGCAACCGGGCTTCGGCTATGAAGGTGATCCGATGCGCCTGCTGTTCGAGCGTGGATTCGCGCCGACCCATGCGTTCTCGGCGTTCTATCGCTACCTGCGCGAAGATTTCGGCGCGCATGCGCTGCTGCACTTCGGCACGCACGGGGCACTGGAATTCATGCCGGGCAAGCAGAGCGGCATGTCCGCGAACTGCTGGCCCGACCGGCTGTTGGGCGATGTGCCGGATCTGTATCTGTACGCCGCCAACAATCCGTCCGAGGGCACGATCGCGAAACGGCGCGCCGCAGCGACGCTGGTCAGCTACATGTCGCCGTCGATCGCGCAGGCCGGTCTATACCGCGGGCTGATCGATCTCAAGGAGTCGATCGACCGCTGGCGCAGGACCGAGCCCGAACCCGACTTCGCAGGCTCGCCGGTAGCGGCCAGAATGGCGGCCGGGTCGCCGCTCGTCGAAGTTGCGCTGACCGGAACGGGTTCGACGCGATCGATCCAGGACGCACACGATGAGGCGCCGTGCGCGTCGGCCGAGCAGCGCGGCGCGCTCGCGGCGCTGATCCAGTCGCAGGCCGCCGAACTCGATCTCGCTCCCGCGGCACCCGCGTGGCTCGGTGGTGCCGAGGCCGAAGTGCTGCATCTGTCGCGACAGGTGCTCGAGCTCGAGCAGACGTTGATTCCGCACGGCCTGCATGTCGTCGGTCAGCCGTTGCCGATCGAAGAGCGCCTGGACATGCTGAGTTCGATGGCCGAGGCCACGCACGGCGTGGCGCCGTCGCGCCCGGTGCTGAAAGCGTTGGTCGACGTGCTCGACGCGACGCTGCCGACGACGCCGGCTGCGCGTGCGTTGCGTATCGACCGCGCTGTCGCGGCCGCGCTGGCGCAGGCGCCCGACGCCGATCTCGAGACCGAACGGACGATTCGCGAGCTCGCTGCGACCGCCGAACTGCTCGCCCGAGATCACGAGATTCCTGCGCTGCTGCATGCGCTCGACGGCGGCTTCATACGTCCCGCGCCGGGCGGCGACGTGCTGCGCACGCCCGCGGTGTTGCCGACCGGACGCAACGTACATGGCTTCGATCCGTTCCGCATGCCGAGCGTTTTCGCTGTGCAGGATGGCGCGCGCCAGGCCGCGCGCGTGCTCGAGCGGCATATCGCCGCCGGCAACGCGTTCCCCGAGTCGATCGCCGTCGTGCTCTGGGGCACCGACAACCTCAAGAGCGAAGGCGCACCGATCGGCCAGGTGCTGGCACTGCTGGGGGCGCAACCCCGCTTCGATGCCTACGGCAGACTCGCTGGCGCGCAACTCATTCCGCTCGCCGAACTCGGGCGCGCGCGCGTCGACGTCGTGGTCACGCTTTCCGGCATCTTCCGCGACCTGCTGCCGCTGCAGACGCGGCTGCTCGCCGAAGCCGCGTATCTCGCCGCGGCCGCCGACGAACCCGAGCACCTCAACTTCGTGCGCAAGCATGCGCTCGCCTACCAGCGCGCGAACGGGTGCGACCTCGAGACCGCGGCGCTGCGGGTGTTCAGCAACGCCGACGGGGCCTATGGCTCGAACGTCAACCTGCTGATCGACAACAGCCGTTGGGAAGACGAGGACGAACTCGCCGAAACCTACACGCGGCGCAAGAGTTTCGCCTACGGTCGCAGCGGGCGACCGGTGGCGCAGGCCGCGCTGTTGAAGAGCGTGCTCGCCGATGTGGCGCTCACGTACCAGAACCTCGAATCAGTCGAACTCGGCGTGACCACGCAGGACACCTACTTCGACACGTTGGGCGGTATTAGCCGGGCGGTACAGCGCGCGCAGGGTGGCAAGTCGGTGCCGGTGTACATCAGCGACCAGACGCGCGGCGACGGTGTCGTGCGCACGCTCTCCGAGCAGGTTTCGCTCGAAGCGCGCACGCGCATGTTGAACCCGAAATGGTACGAGGGGTTGCTCCAGCACGGCTACGAGGGCGTGCGCCAGATCGAGGAGCATGTGAAGAACACGATGGGCTGGTCGGCAACGACGGGTCAGGTCGCACCCTGGGTCTACCAGCAGATCACGCAGACCTTCGTGCTCGACCCCGAGATGCGTGAGCGGCTCGCACGACTGAACCCGACCGCCTCGGCAAAAGTCGCCAATCGGCTGCTCGAAGCGCACGAGCGGCGCTACTGGGAGCCCGACGCGGCGACCCTCGATGCGTTGCGCCGCGCCGGCGATGAACTCGAAGACCGTGTCGAGGGCATCGGTCTGGTGGCCGCGGCATGAACGCGCGGCGCATGAACCACTACGACGCGATATCGATGTGCTCGATGAACGATGCAATTTATCGATCGGGCGGCGACCACGTGGCACCCCGATTCACCGAATGATCACGCGGGCCTTTCGGCTCGCAGGAGAAGTGGATGGATACCGTTACCGTACCGTTGAGCGCCCTGAAGACCAAGAGCGGAAGTACCGCGTCTGCGCGTGCCGACGGCGAGGGCAGTGTGCAGGTGCAGATGGACCCGAACCTGAAGCTCGGCACCGCGAAGGTGTTCGCGGTGTACGGCAAAGGCGGCATCGGCAAGAGCACGACGTCGTCAAACCTGTCGGTGGCGTTCTCCAAGATCGGCAAGCGCGTACTGCAGATCGGTTGCGACCCGAAGCATGATTCGACGTTCACGTTGACCAAGTGCCTGGTGCCGACGGTGATCGACGTGCTCGAGTCGGTCGAGTTCCACGCCGAAGAGTTGCGCACCGAGGATTTCGTGTTTCCGGGATACAACGGCGTGATGTGCGTCGAGGCGGGCGGGCCGCCGGCGGGCACCGGCTGCGGCGGCTACGTAGTCGGTCAGACGGTCAAGCTGCTGAAGGAACATCATCTGCTCGAAGACACCGACGTGGTGATCTTCGACGTGCTCGGTGACGTGGTGTGCGGAGGATTCGCGGCGCCGCTGCAGCACGCGCACTACTGTCTGATCGTCACGGCCAACGATTTCGACTCGATTTTCGCCATGAAT
>JACMMK010000195.1 GCA_014379045.1 Burkholderiales bacterium | reverse complement strand
TGTGCTGCCGCCGCCGGTGTCGACCGAGTTCGGCCGGCGCGGGACCGATGACGAACTGCATGTAAGCGAGGAACGCTACCGCGCGACCTTCGACCAGGCAGGCGTCGGCATCACGCACATGGATGTCGAAGGGCGCCGCCTGCGCGTGAACCGCACGTTCTGCGAAATGCTCGGCTACACGCATGACGAATTCCTGGCCCTGCCGGTCGACGGCCTTCTGCACCCGGACGAAGGCGCGGAGTTTCGCGCCGCGCGCGAGGGATTGCTTCGCGGCGAAGTGCCGGCGATCACCCTCGAGCGCCGCTACCGGCATCGCGACGGCAGCTGGCTCTGGGGACATGTCACGGCGACGGTCGCACGCCGGCCCGATGGGCAGCCCGACTATACGATCGCGATCGTGCGCGACATCACCGCGCGCAAGCTCGCCGAGCACGCATTGCGCGCAAGCGAAGAGCGCTTTCGCGCGACCTTCGAGCAGGCCCCGTTCGCGATCGCGCACTACACGCACGACGGACGCTGGTTGCGGATCAACAGCAAGTTCATCGAGCTGTTCGGCTACGACCTGCATCAACTCACGCAGCTCGCGTGGAACGACCTCAATCACCCGAGCGAACTCGCGCTGCGGCACGAGAACATGCGCCGCCTCGAGCGCGGCGAAGTCGAAACGCTGTCGCGCGAGAAGCGCTACGTCCGCCGCGACGGCAGCGTGTTCTGGGGCAACGTCAATACTTCGGTGGTGCGCGACCGGGAGGGCAAGGTCGACTACATCGTCACCGCGCTCGAGGATGTCACCGAACGCAAGCGTGCCGAACGCAGCCTTCGGCGCAGCGAACTGCGCTTTCGCAGTCTGATCGAGTTCTCCTCCGACTGGTACTGGGAACAGGACGAGCAGCTCCGGTTCACCGTGATCTCCGGCAGCCCGACAGCGACCCGCGAACTGTTGTCCGACGAGTTCATCGGCAAGCATCGCTGGGACGTCCCCTGGCTGACCAGCGAACAAGACTGGGTCGCGCATCGCGCGATGCTCGCGTGCCGCGAATCGTTCCGTGATCTCGTGATGTCGCGCCATGCGAACGACGGCACGCTGCGCCACATCTCGATCAGCGGCGCCCCCATCTTCGATGCGCAAGGGCGATTCCAAGGCTACCGCGGGGTGTCGAGCGACGTCACCTCGCGCATCGAGACCGAACGCGCGCTGCGCGAAAGCGAAGCGCGCAGCCGGCTGCTTGCACTGGTGGTCAAGCAGAGTTCAGAGGCGATCGTCATCAAGGACCTGAACAACACGGTCGTCACCTGGAACGCGGGCGCAGAGAAGTTGTTCGGCTATCCCGACCACGAGGCGATCGGGCGCAATATGACCCGCCTGCTGAACACCGAGGTCACCGAGCGACAGGTCGCCGAGCGTATCGCCGCGGTGCGCAGTTCTCCGCGGCTCACTTATCGCCACGTCAACCGGTGTCGCGACGGCCGCACACTCGAGGTCGAGGTGTCGGTGTCGCCGCTGCATGACGAGGGCGGCCGCCACATCGGCGAGATCAGCGTGACCCGCGACATGACCGAACGGCTCGCCGCCGACCGCGCGCTGCGCGACAGCGAGGCGCGCAACCGGCTGCTCGCCGCAGTCGTCGACCAGACGACCGAGGCCATCATCAGCAAGGATCTCGACAATGTCGTGCTCACCTGGAATCCCGGTGCGACCGCGTTGTTCGGGTACACCTCGGAAGAAGCGATCGGCCAGAACATCAGCCGGCTGGTGATCGCCGATGCTGATCAGGCGCGGGTCGAACACGCGATCTCCGAAGCGAGGTCTTTTCGTACCTGCACCCGCCTCGAGGTCCGCCGTACCCGCGACGACCGGGCCCTGGATGTCGAGGTGTCCTACTCTCCACTGCTCGACGCCGACGGCCGCCACATCGGCGAGATCAGCATCACCCGCGACATCTCGACACGAATCGCCGCCGAACGTGCGCTGCGTGCGAGCGAGGCAAGAAGCCGCCTGCTCGCGGCCGTGGTCGAGCAGAGTTCCGAGGCGATCATCATCAAGGATCTCGACAACGTCGTGCTGTCATGGAACGGGGGCGCCGAGCGCATTTACGGGTGGACACCCGCGGAGGCGGTGGGCAGGAACATCACCACGCTCATGCGTCCGCACACGAGCGCCACGCAGGTCGCCGAGCGCATCGCGATGCTCCGAATGGGTCGTGCCGATGCGTGGCGCACCGTCAGCCATCACCGCGACGGTGCGCTGATCGATGTGGAGGTCAACGTTTCGCCGTTCTACGACGAGAACGGTCGTCACATCGGCGAGATCGCGATGGCGCGCGATATTACCGAGCGCGAGCTCGCGGAAAGCGCATTGCGCGCGACCCAGGCGCGCAATCGCGAGCTCGCGCTGATCGTCGACCAGAGTCACGATGCGATCATCACCAAGGACACCCGCAACACAGTGCTGACCTGGAATCGCAGTGCAGTGCGCATCTTCGGCTGGGAGGCAGACGAGGCGATCGGCAAACCGTTCCTCTCGCTGATGCGCCCTGACGCCAGCGAACAGCGAGTTCGCCTCGCCATCGAGCGGATCGGCACGCAGAAGGCCGAGACCTGGGAGACCTTGCGTACCACGAAGTCCGGACAGCGGATCGAGGTCGAGGTCACCGTATCGCCGTTGTTCGACGACGACGGCAGGCATCTCGGCGAGATCAGCATCAATCGCGACGTCACCCAGCGGGTGCGTGCCGAAGAGGCACTGCGCGATCACAAGCTGTTCCTTGAGCAGGCGCAGGAGGTGGGCGGGATCGGCAGCTGGGCGGTCACGCTGGCGAACGACGAGCTCACCTGGAGCGACGGGACGTTGCGCATCTTCGGGATCGACCGGGCGCAGTTCAGCGGCCACTCGGAGATGTTCTGGACGCGCGTGCACCAGGACGACGTCGAACGCGTGCGCGCTACGATGGAGCAGGCGATCGCGTCGTGCTCCGCGTACACGAACGAATTCAGGATACAGCGCGGCGACGGGACCCACCGCTGGCTCTACGAACGCGCCGCGATCATCTGTGACGAGCATAAAGCCCCGCTGCGCATCGTCGGCGTGACCCAGGACGTGACCGAACGCCGGGCATCGCAGGAGCGCATCGAGTTCCTGGCGACCCGCGATCCGTTGACCGAGCTGCCCAACCGACTTCTGCTGCGCGATCGGATTACCCACGGCATGGCGGTCGCCGCGCGCCATGGCACATCGCTCGCGCTGCTGTTCATCGACCTCGACCGCTTCAAGACCATCAACGACTCGCTCGGCCACCGCGTCGGCGACGAGATGCTGAAGCAGGTGGCCGAACGGCTCGCGCGTTGCGTGCGCAAGGACGATACGCTCGCGCGGCTTGGCGGCGACGAGTTCGTGGTGCTGCTGCAGGGCTTGAACGATTCGCAGGCGGCATCGCAGGTGGCGCGCAAGGTGCTCAAACTGCTGGCGCGTCCATACACGGTCGACGGCCACCAGCTCAGTACCTCGTGCAGCATCGGCATCAGTCTGTACCCGACCGACGGCACCGATTCGCAGACCCTGATGAAGAATGCCGACGCGGCGATGTATCACGCCAAGGAACGCGGCCGCGGCAACTACCAGTATTTCTCGGAAGATCTGCACGCGCGCGCCGTCGAACGGTTGTCGATCGAGACGGCACTGCGCCGTGCCCTCGACCGCGACGAGTTCGAACTGCATTTCCAGCCGCAGGTCTCCATGACCGACACCAAAGTGGTCGGCATGGAAGCGCTGCTGCGCTGGAACCATCCCGAACTCGGCCTGCTGCCCCCGGCACGATTCATCCGCATCGCCGAAGAGAGCGGCCTGATCGTACCGCTCGGCGAATGGGCACTGAACGCCGCCTGCGCGCAGGTGAGAAGCTGGCTCGATCAGGGCCTGGCCCCCGCGCGCCTGGCGGTCAATGTGTCGGTCGGACAGCTCTCGCGCGGGTTCGTGCGCAGCGTGTCGCGCATCCTCCAGCAGCACCGCATCGACGGTTCGCAACTCGAACTCGAGATGACCGAAAGCCTGCTGATGCAGCAGGTCGACGAGAACGTGAAGCTGCTGCAGCGGCTCGGCGAACTCGGCGTGCAGGTGGCGCTCGACGACTTCGGCACCGGCTATTCTTCGCTTGCCTACCTGAAGAAGTTTCCGATTGACGCGCTCAAGATTGACCGCACCTTCGTGCGCGACATCGTCGAGGACCCCGATGATTCGGCGATCACCGCCGCGGTGATCGCGATCGGCCATCACATGCAGTTGCGCGTGGTGGCCGAAGGCGTCGAGACGACCCAGCAACTGCGCATCCTGCAGGCGATGGCGTGCGACGAGTACCAGGGTTACCTGTTCAGCAGGCCCCTGCCGGCAACGGCGTTCGCGGCGAAGTTCCTGTCCGCGCATACCGGCGCGGTGGAGACGATCCCGCCGCAGGCGACCGCGTCGGTCCTGCCCCCGGGCTGAACGAACGCCGGTCAGCGCGCCAGGGTACGCATCGCACGGTCGAGGCCGTCGAGGCTCAGCGGATACATCCGCTCACCCATCAGCGTGCGGGTGAGCGCGATCGATTCGTGGTGCGACCAGCGCGCCTCGGGCTGCGGATTGATCCACGCCGCGTGCCGGTAGATATCGAGCAGCCGTTGCAGCCACGCGGCGCCAGGCTCGTCGTTGTTGTGTTCGACGCTGCCCCCGGCGAGCAGTATCTCGTAGGGACTCATCGTCGCATCGCCGACGAAGATGAGCTTGTAGTCGTGACCGAACCTGTGCAGCACATCGATGAGCGGGGTGCGCTCGTCGAAGCGGCGTCGATTGTCCTTCCACACCGACTCGTAGACGAAATTGTGGAAGTAGAAATACTCGAGATGCTTGAACTCGCCCTTCGCCGCCGAGAACAGTTCTTCGACGACCCGGATGTGATCGTCCATCGAGCCGCCGACATCGAGGAACAGCAGTACCTTTACCGCGTTGTGCCGTTCGGGCACGAGCTTCAGGTCGAGCCAGCCGGCATTGCGCGCCGTCGAGCGCACGGTATCGTCGAGATCGAGTTCGCTCGCGGCGCCCAGGCGCGCAAAACGCCGCAGTCGGCGCAGTGCGACCTTGATGTTGCGCGTACCGAGCTCGACCGCGGAATCGAAGTTGCGGAACTCGCGCCGGTCCCACACCTTCACCGCGCGCCGCTGGCGAGACTCATGCTGCCCGATGCGCACCCCTTCGGGGTTGTAGCCATAGGCGCCGAACGGACTGGTACCGCCGGTGCCGATCCACTTCGAACCACCCTGATGACGGCCCTTCTGTTCTTCGAGCCGCTTGCGCAAGGTCTCCATCAGCGCATCCCAGCCACCGAGTGATTCGATCAGCCGCTTTTCTTCCTCGCTCAGAAGCTTCTCCGCCTGGAACCGCAACCATTCTTCGGGAATCGCCGCGCGCATTTCGACTGACGCATTCGGCGCGCCCTTGAAGTACACACCGAACACCCGGTCGAAGCGATCGATGTTGGCTTCGTCCTTCACCAGCGTGGTGCGCGCAAGATAGTAGAACTCGTCCAGGCTGCCCCACGCGACATGGCGCTGCAGCCCCTCGATCAGCGTGAGGAACTCGCGCAAGGACACCGGCAACCCGGCGCGCTTCAACTCGAACAGGAAGTCGATCAGCATCGGCGCTGACCCATGAAACCAGTGACCGCAGGATTCATCGGTGCGCGACCCGCAGGCGTACGCGGGGGCGTTGCGTGCAGCTCGTCGGGCGCGCATGCGCGCCGCGATCAGGGATGTCCGCGAGCAGTGCACGCCACGCCAGCAGCTTCGCCTCGAAGCCGATCGTATACGCCGGACTCGACGACGGGAGTACACATACCGCATAGCCGCGTTCGGCGAACCATCGGCTGCGCCGCCCCGCGGTCGCGCCGTTGAAGAACACCCGGCGCAGGTTCGGCATCTGCGCCAGCGCGGCGTCGAACGAATTCGCCACCGCATCACGGATTGCGCTGTCGAGGCTGCCTGCGCGGGCGCACTCGCCGATGACGTCCCACACGCCGATATGATGCGCGAGCAGACGTTCGAGACGCACGGGATAGTCGAGTTCGAGCATCGGCTCGCCGAGTATCGCCCCGAGCAATGGCCAGAAGTGATTGCGCGGGTGGCCGTAGTACTGCGCACGCGCGAGCGAAGCCGTCGACGGGAAGCTGCCGAGCAGCAGTGTCTCGACCTGGCCGTCGATCACCGCGGCGAGTCCGGTCTCTCTCATCGGGGTGCGCAGCGCTTCGCCATGATCGGCGATCGCGACGGTCAGCTCTTGCGCCGGGACATGAAGATCAGGCGCTCGAACAGGTGGACGTCCTGCTCGTTCTTGAGCAGCGCCCCGTGCAGCGGCGGCAGGATCTTGCCGTTGTCGTTGCTGCGCAAGGTCTCGGGCGAAATGTCTTCGGCCATCAGCAGCTTCAGCCAGTCGAGCAGTTCGGACGTCGACGGTTTCTTCTTCAACCCCGGAATCTCGCGCAGATCGAAGAACGCCTCCATCGCCTCGCGGATCAGCGCCGGCTTGATGCCCGGGAAATGGACGTCGACGATGCGTCCCATGGTGTCGCGATCGGGGAAGCGGATGTAATGGAAGAAGCAGCGGCGCAAAAATGCATCGGGAAGCTCCTTCTCGTTGTTGCTGGTGATGATGATCAGCGGCCGGTGTCGTGCGCGCACGAGTTGCCGCGTTTCGTGCACATAGAATTCCATCCGGTCGAGCTCGCGCAGCAGATCGTTCGGAAACTCGATGTCGGCCTTGTCGATCTCGTCGATCAGTACGACCGCGCGCTCGGCGCAGTCGAATGCGTCCCAGAGGCGACCGCGCACGATGTAATTCGAGATGTCGGCAACTCTCGCGTCCCCGAGCTGCGAATCGCGTAGCCGCGACACCGCGTCGTATTCATAGAGCCCGTGCTGCGCCTTCGACGTCGATTTCACGTGCCACTCGAACAGCGGACGCCCGAGCGCGGTAGCGACTTCCTGCGCAAGCATCGTTTTACCGGTGCCCGGTTCACCCTTGATCAGCAACGGGCGTTCGAGAATGACCGCAGCGTTGACTGCCATCTTCAGGTCGTCGGTGGCGATGTAGCGATCGGTACCGGTGAACATCGTTAGGGCTCGGGGAGGGTGGGCGGAAAACAGATATCGCGCGAAGGTGTAAGGACTGCACCACGCGCTGCTCGCGTTGGCGAAGCCTGACAGCCAACAGCATCGTCGAATTATAAACGGGCAGGTAGAATGCGGAGGCATTCGACGCTTGAGATTCATGTTTCAAAGCGACGCTGCAACTCGGCGCTTCAAAGTCGCAAGGCTCCGGCAGGACCGTGCTTCACGCCGGATTCAACAGACAGACCTGCAACCGGGAGCCATCGATGGCAAACGTCGGATTCATCGGTCTGGGCATCATGGGCAAGCCGATGGCCCTCAACCTGATCCAGGGTGGCCACACCCTCTTCGTGCACAGCCGCAGTGGGGTGCCGCCCGAGCTCAGCGCAGCCGGCGGCATTGCCTGCGCGAGCGGGGCCGACGTCGCGCGCCGCGCCGACCTCGTGATCCTGATGGTGCCCGATACGCCGGATGTTGAGCGCGTGTTGTTCGACGAGACGGGCGTTGCCGCCGGCCTGTCTTCGGGCAAGACCGTGATCGACATGAGCTCGATCTCGCCGATTGCGACCAAGGCCTTCGCCGAACGGATCGCTGCGCTCGGTTGCGACTATGTAGACGCGCCGGTGTCGGGCGGCGAGGTCGGCGCGAAAGCCGCATCGCTGACGATCATGGTCGGTGCTGATCCCGACGTCTTTGAACGCGTCAGGCCGTTGTTCGAACTGATGGGCAAGAACATCACGCGGGTCGGCGCCGTCGGCGATGGCCAGACCTGCAAGGTCTGCAATCAGATCATCGTCGCGTTGAACATCGAGGCAGTCGCCGAGGCATTGGTGTTCGCCGCCAAGGCAGGTGCCGACCCTGCGCGGGTGCGCGAGGCACTGATGGGTGGCTTCGCTGCCTCGCGCGTGCTCGAGGTGCACGGCGAGCGGATGGTCAAGCGAACGTTCGCGCCGGGCTTCCGGATCGAGTTGCATCAGAAGGATCTGAACCTCGCCCTCGCCGGTGCCCGGGCAATGGGAATGAGCCTGCCCAACACCGCGACCGCGCAGGAACTGTTCGGGGCGTGCGTGGGAATGGGCGGCGCGCAGTGGGACCACTCGGCGATGGTGAAAGCGCTCGAGGCGCTCGCGAGCAAGCCGGTCGCGGGCTGAGGGGTGTCGAGCGTGAACCCGAGGCGCACGATACACACCCAACGTCGAGCGTCGCCGGCCGTCGCCGGATGGGCGCGCGCATCGCGATGAGCACGCGAGGCCCGCGGCGAGGGACCCGTCACCTGAAAGGTGACGGGATCGACGTAGCCGAGTCGGGCTCTCTCATCGTCCCTGGGCGTCCTTCGATCCGGGACGGAAGCGAGGGACGATGAGCACGCGAGGCCCGCGGCGAAGGACCCGTCACCTGAAAGGTGACGGGATCGACGTCGCCGAGTCGGGCTCGCTCAGCGTCCCCGGCAATCCTTCGATCCGGGACGCAGGAGAAGGACGATGAGTGATCCCCGCGCGCTGCTCGAAGCCATGTTCCGCGCGGCGATCGGTGCCGCCGATCCGATGCGCTGCCTGTCGCACTATCTGCCGCAGCCCGCGCGCGACGGCCGCACCCTCGTCATCGGCGCGGGCAAGGCTGCGGCGTCGATGGCGCGTGCCGTCGAGCACGCCTGGGCCGACCGACTCGACCGGATCGAAGGACTGGTCATCACGCGTTACGGCCATGCGCTGCCGTGCCGACGCATCGAGGTCGTCGAGGCCGCGCATCCTGTTCCGGACGGCGCCGGGGTCGCGGCAACCCTGCGCATCCTCGACCTGGTTGCCGACCTCGATTCGCGCGATCTCGTCGTCTGCCTGATTTCGGGCGGCGGGTCAGCGCTGCTTACCTGTCCGCCCGTGGGCCTGACCCTCGAAGACAAGCAGTCGTTGGCGCGAGCGCTGCTTCGCTCGGGCGCGGACATCGCGGAGATGAACTGCGTGCGCAAGCACGTGTCGCGGGTCAAGGGTGGTCGTCTCGCGCTCGCCTGCCACCCGGCGCGTCTGGTGACACTCGTGATCTCCGATGTACCCGGCGACGATCTGGCTGTGATCGCCTCGGGGCCGACCATCGTCGACGACACGACCGTGGCCGACGCGTTCGCGGTGCTCGAAAAGTATCGGCTGCGCGAGCCCGGGCGCGTGTTCGAATTCCTGCACTCGCGCGAGGCGGAAACGCCGAAACCCGGCGACGTGCGCTTGGCGCACGCCGAGACACACCTGGTCGCGCGCCCGCAGGATGCGCTCGAAGCGGCGGCAGCGCTGGCGCGCGATGCCGGCTACACGCCGCTCATTCTCGGTGACTCGATCGAAGGCGAGGCGCGCGAGGTCGCGCGCATGCACGCAGGCATCGCGCAGCAGGTGATCGCGCATGGGCAGCCGGTCGCCGCACCCTGCGTATTGCTCTCGGGCGGCGAGACGACGGTGACGGTGCGCGGTGACGGGCGGGGTGGACGCAATGCCGAGTTCCTGCTGGCGCTCGCATGTGCGCTGCATGGAAGGGCACGCATGCATGCAATGGCCGCAGACACCGACGGCATCGACGGCACCGAGGCCTTCGCCGGCGCGGTCTTCGTCCCCACGACCTGGAAGCGCGCGCAGGCGCTCGGTCTGAACCCGTCCGAGTTCCTCGCGCGCAACGACGGCTTCTCCTTCTTCCAGCAACTCGGCGATCTCGTGGTCACCGGACCGACGCATACGAACGTCAACGACTTCCGCGCGATCGTGGTCGAGCCCGCTTGAGCCGGCGCGCGCCGTTCTCCGTGGCGGCAGGTGCGGGGCTGCACAGATAGCCGTGATGGAAGCCGAGCCGCGGGTCGGCGCTGCGCGGCAGCGCCACGTACTCGTGCAGGTCCGGCATCTTCACCTGCAGGCGGATCTCGTTCGACGGGTAGTCGTAGACCGTGATGTGGTTGAGCCCGCGGTTCGCCGTGAACAGCAGCGACTGATCGGCCGACAGCTGGCAGGCATAGACCGAATCGAGAATGCCGAAGCGGGAGATCCGCACCGCGCTCACGAAATGGCGACTGTCGGGAATCAGGCTCCCGCGCGACAGCGCGTCGGCCACCTGGCTCGCGAGCGCGCGCTTGTTGACGGCGAGCGTGGCGAGATCGGGACGCTCGTCGATCATTCGATAGCGCGCGAACGAGGCGCGATCGATGAACACGATCGTCTGGCTCGCGCCGGTGCAGAAGATCAGCTCGCGCTCCGACAGCGTCACGTCCGAGTTGATGTGGGCCGGTACATCACGGCTGCAGACCCAGTGCCGAAGCACCTGTCCACTCTCGGCGTCGATCTCGAATGCATACTCCTTCAGGTACGCCATCGCCCATTCGTGATAATCCTCGTAGGCCTGCGGCAGCACCCGGAACGACAGGCAATAGAACACGTCCTGGGTCGCATCGGTAACGACGTGCCAGCAGGTGGCCGGCAACTCGATGCGGCGCGCACTCCCGGTCGCGAGTTCGAAGATGCCGACCTCGCGCGCTTCACCGGCGCGCCCCATGCGCGGGTGATCCATCGACCCGTAGACCAGGTACCTGCCCGAGGCGCTCAGCTTGATCGCATGGGGCAGCTTGACCGCGTGTGCGCCGAGCCTGCGCCCGGCGCCGAGATCGTTCACGTCGAAGCGATAGAAATAGTCGCCGATGGCGGTGACGAATTCGCGGTCGGAGAGCCACACCGCGTGGGTGCTTCCACGCAGCGAGGTATCGTTGGTCTCGAAGCGAAGCGTCGACTGGCGTGCGATGTCGGCGCAATCGAGCGCATCGTAGAGCAGTAGGTGCTGGCCGGTATTGCCGAGAAAGCCGATCGTGCCAGCCGGGTTGACGCTGACTGCGTGTCCGCCCGCGATGCCGTCGAAGTAGCTGATCTTGTGCGCGTACGAGTTGTCGGCGGGATCGAACAGGAATTGACAGACGCCGGCCCGTCCCTCGAGGCCATTCAGACCGTTGCCATCGAGCGCGATATGGAACCGATAGGGATACGCTTTCATCGCTTCCGTTTTTCTCCGCTCGGAATCTCAACGCCGGTGCATCCGGCACTGTGGCGCGGGTGGAGCGGGCGGTCGTTATTATTTACCATCGGCACCATGACTGACAACGACAACGCGCGCAGCGCGCGCCGTGCCCCTTCGCGTACGGCTTCGACGCAGACCACTGAACGCATCCCGCGCCGCGCGCCGGTCAAGGTCGTGATCGCGCAGCAGCCCGGCGGCGAACCGCTCGCGCTGCTCGAGCAGGCGTTGCAAAGTGCTGGATTCTGGCAGCACATTGCCCGCGCCCAGCGCGCGAGCGGCGAGACTCGCCGCGGGTTGCGCATCGTCATCAAGCCCGATCTGGATTTTTTCGCGGCACACGCTCCGGGCGGCACCGAGCCGGCATTGGTCGAGCATTTGATCGACCTGCTCCACGATCGCGAATATCGCAACGTCGCGGTCGCTGAAGGTCGCAACGAGCCCGATGGCTGGTTGCACAACCGCGATCCGATGGTGGTGCCCGAGCTGGTTGGCTATCAGTTCCATACCGCGAAGGGCCGGGTCTACGAAATCGCAGATCTGTGCAGCGGGTTGCCGGAAGCGGGAGCATCGAACGGCAGCGCATCGTGTCCGATCAGCACCCACTGGTCGGAGGCCGCCTTCCGGATCAACTTTGCCAAGAACCGGACGCACGAAGACTGCGTATTCGCACTGTGCGTACATAACCTCGCGGGCATCGCCGCAGGCACAGACGCGAACGCCCGGTCTCGACTACGTACGACACCGGATGCCTGCCTGGAGATCCTGCGCCGCGCCCCGCCCCATTTCAACATCATCGATGCCTTCGACAGTGGCCACGGCGGTGCCGGACACCGCGCACCGCGCGCTCTCGCGACGCACACCTTCATCGCGAGCCCGGATGCGCTGCTGGCCGATTGGGCAGGGGCGGCGAAGATGGGCGCGGACCCCTATGCCTCGCCGGTCAATGCGGCTGCGTTGCGCAACATCGGTCTGCCCGCACGCTACGAGGTGATCGGTGATCTCGCCCCATACCCGTTGTGGCGGAACGTACATCCGCTGATCGCCCATTTGGCGCGCCTGCGCAATGCCTCCGATGCGCTGGGGCCGATCGCCGCCGCCTGGTTCCAGGATGTGGATCGCGAGCGCTTCGCTTTGCGCGACTTCTACAACGACCGTATCAACGCGATGGTGGCGCCGTTGATGACGCGTATCGACGACAACCCTCGAACGTTCTGGATCGTCGTCCTCGTCAATTATGCGATCGCCCGCATCGACGCCGCCCTCGCTGCGCAGAACACGCTGTTCTCCAAAGGGCGGCTGCGCCGCCGCGTCGCGCCGCTCACGCTCGACCCGGCCCACTACGCGCCCGCGGACTACGATGCCATTGCCACTTACCTCGCGCCGTACCAACAGTTGCTCGAGCGCTTTCCCGCAAATCGACTCGGCCTGCGCTGGCGCCATGTCGATGGGGCGATCGTGTTCTCGGGCGCGCATGTGTTCCCGATCGACTTCGAGCGTTTCACGCGCACCGTCGACATCGCGCGCGCGATCCAGTACATGAACGATTACATCGGCGGCAGCACGCTCGCGGTCCAGCACGATCGTCGTGGTCGCATCGTCCATCAGGTCGAACGCAACCTCTACCTGCAGCAACCCAACTGGATGGTGTTGTTCGGGGGCGCCCTCATCGACGTCGAGAAGCTCGAAGCGATCCGCTACGGCAAGGATCGGCAGACCCTGTACTGGCGCACTGTCCGCAGCGCCAACGACAGTGCTCGCCACGACGACGGCAGCGTGTCGTTCATTCGCACCGGCACCGGACAGACGACGGTCGAAATCTTTGCCCGCCAGCAGTTTTCGCTGCCGCTCTTCTTCCAGGTATTCGACGTCGACATGCTGCCGGGCGTGCGTGACCCGATTGTCGAGCGCGCGTACACCACGTTCTTCACCGGCACGCTCGCCAACCTTCAGGCGGCCTATGAAGGCCGCGCGTTTCGCATCGGCCACGATCCGGTCGAACACGTCGACGCCGCTGGGGCGACCGGTGACCTGCCCCGCTATCTCGCAACCGCGGCCGCCGCGATCGCCGAACTGCTCAGGCACCGCGGCGATGTTGCCGATTTCAGCCAGTGGCTCGCCGGCAATGCGCCCACTGCGGGCGGGCCTGCGAACGCGTCGCAAACCGATCAGCACGGGTTTCGCCACTTCGAAGCCCCGGGCAAAGGTGCCGACGGCAGCAAACGGCCGACGTCCCCCGCCGCGCGCGGGCGCGATGCAGCGATCCT
>JACMMK010000194.1 GCA_014379045.1 Burkholderiales bacterium | reverse complement strand
GGAAACGAAGCCGGGCACGCCCGCCTCCGCGATCGTCGGGACGTCCTGCGCGGAAGGCCAGCGCACCGCGCTCGACAGGCCGAGCGCGCGGATCTTGCCGGCGCGTACCTGCGGCAGCATCGCCGACATGGTGTCGAACATGATCTGGATGTGTCCGCCCATCAGGTCGGCGAGCGCGGGGGTGGTGCCCTTGTAAGGCACGTGCGTGAGCGTCAGCCCTTGCTGCTGGGCCAGCAACTCCATCGTCAGATGCGCCGCCGCGCCGACGCCGCTCGACCCGAACGAGATCGACCCCGGCTTCGCGCGCGCGAGCGCGAGCAGCTCTTTAAGATCTTTCGCAGGCAGGGTGTTCGCGGCGACGAGGATCAGCGGCGCGACGCCGACCAGCGAGATCGGTTGAAAGCTCTTGACCGCGTGATAGGGCAGCTTGTCGTACAGGGTCTGGCTGGCCGAATGGCCCGCGATCACCATGCCGATCGTATAGCCGTCGGGTGAGGCCTTCGACAGCAGATCGGCACCGATGATGCCGTTGGCCCCGGGACGATTGTCGACCAGTACCGGCTGTCCGACGTTCTTCGACAACTGTTCGCCGACGGTGCGTGCCATCAGATCGGTGAAGCCGCCGGGTGTGAACGGCACGATGATGCGGATCGCCTTGGCAGGGTAGCCGGCAGGTTGCCCGAATGCGCTCGGTGTCGGAGGCACGAGTGCAAGCAGCAGCGCAATCGTGATCAGGGGCCGGCCGACACGCCGACCGGCGGCATGGCACAGGGTCGTTCGATCGCACGCAGTCGATGCTTGCATGGCGGCTCAGTCCTCGGTCCTTGGGCAGGGACGCCTGAGATCCGGGCACTCTTCGGCACGCGGGACGCTCTCGGCGGGATGGAAGCTTAACGGATTGCCCAACTGGCGCGCCAGCGCACGCCGGATGTCACCACCGGTGCCACGGAAGATGCCGCGAGCCAATCCACGACACCACGCGGCGCACCGGTAGGCTCAGAACACCGCGCCCATTTGCCAGGGTACGAACTCGTGATCGCCGTAACCGTGCGCCTCGCTCTTCGTGCGCTGGCCCGAGGCGACCGCGAGCAATTCGGCGAAAATACGCTCACCGCATTCGGCCAGGGACTCGTGCCCATCCAGGATCGTGCCGCAGTCGAGGTCCATGTCTTCGTACTGCTTGCGATAGAGCAGCGAGGTCGTGGCGAGTTTGAGGCTCGGCACCGGCTTCGCACCGAACGCGGAGCCGCGGCCGGTGGTGAAGCAGATCAGGTTGGCCCCGCTCGCGATCTGTCCGGTCGCCGAGCACGGGTCGAAGCCGGGCGAATCCATGAACACCAGGCCGCGCTCGGTGACCGGCTCGGCATAGCGATAGACCGCCCGCAGGTCGGTGGTGCCGCCCTTCATCGCCGCGCCGAGGGATTTCTCGAGGATGCTCGCGAGCCCGCCGGCATGGTTGCCGGGGGAGGGGTTGTTGTCCAACTGTCCGGGTTCGTTGCGCGTGTACTCGCGCCACCATTCGATGCGATCGAGCAAGGCCTGTGCGACTTCGGGCGATGCGGCGCGGCGTGTCAGCGTGTGTTCTACGCCGTAGATTTCGGGGGTCTCCGAAAGAATCGCGGTGCCTCCGTGACGCACCAGCAGGTCGACTGCGTGGCCGAGCGCGGGGTTGGCGGTCATGCTCGAGAACGCATCCGATCCGCCGCATTGCAGGCCGATGATCAGATGGCTCGCATCGACCGGCTGGCGCTTCACGTCCGCCACGGCACCGAGCATGTGGGCGATCTCGGTGATGCCGCGCCGGATCGTCGTCTGCGAACCGCCTTCTTCCTGGATCGTCATCGTACGCAGGCGCCCGCCGGCCACCGACAACGGATAGCGTTCGAGCAGGCGCTCGATCTGCAAGGTCTCGCAGCCGAGCCCCACAATCAGCAAGCCGCCGAAATTCGGGTGATTGGCGAAGCCTGCGAGCGTACGCTGCAACAGCTCGTGCCCCGCGCTGTTGCCGCCCAGGCCGCAGCCGCTGCCGTGGGTGAGCGCCACGACGCCGTCGACCGTCGCCGGCAGCCAGCCCGGCCCGTGGTTGTAATGCTCGGCGATGCAGCGCGCTACCGTCGCCGAGCAATTGACCGTCGAGATGACGCCGATGAAATTGCGTGTGCCGACACGCCCGCCCTCGCGCACGAAACCCTGGAACACTGCCCTGCGCTCTGCAGGGACGAAATCGGTCGGCCGTCGGTCGCGGCAGAAGGCGTAGTCGTAGAGACCTTCGTTGCCGCGCGCGCCCGCGCCGAGGTTGTGCCGGTGCACATGCTGACCGGCTGCGATCGCGGCGCGCGCGAAGCCGATCACCGTGTTGTACTTGACGATCGGCTCGTCGATCGCGATCGCACGCAGCGCGACCTTGTGCCCGCGCGGAATCGGCTGCAGACAGGTCGGCCCGCGCTCGACCGACGCGCTGCCTGGCTCGAGGTCCACGCGCGCGATGGCCACGTTGTCGGCGGGGTGCATCGTCACCGCACCGAAATCGCCCGCCCCGTGCACGGAGGTCGACGCGGCAGCGGACGGTTCAGCCCCGGCGCCGGGCGCGCGTTGCGAAGCCTTTGCAGTGGTGTAGGTATCCAACGGCATCGCGCCCTCCGCTCGCGCTCGCCGATGACAAATCGCAGCGCGAACGTAGCAGGCGAAAGCCCACCGTTCGTGCGCAAATTCCCTGGCAAGCGAAACCTGTCCACGCCGACGCGTGAACGTCGTACTGAATGCTTCTGCTCCCCCGGATGCCCGCTTGAACCGCTGGTCGGTGTATCCCGCCTCGCGACTCACGCGTTGCTGCCGGCGATCTGCTCGAAGGCGCGATCGACGCGCGGTCTTGGCCGCACTGTCGCCTCCGACAGACTAGAGGAAGTCTAGCACCGAGTTTCGCGAACGTGGCACTTGCCGGGGGCCTGCCGATGTTGCGCTGCACCCGGCAGCGCGCGAAGCGGCGCGCTCACGGCCCTTCAGTGGGCGGGTAGGCGCGGAGCAAAGCGACCCGTGTGCTAGCATCGATCGCGAGAACGTGAAGACCCACCCAGTGACGCGCGGCCCGCATACGAATCGCGATGAACGCCCCTCGAAGCGGGCCCTCGTGCAGGCGTCCCGGCTCGCAGCGCGCGAAGCGTTGCGACCGTTGTCGTTCGAAGTGTTGCGCCGCCTCAACGCCTCGACTTTCACCTCGGGCGCCGCGCTCGCAAGAGCGCTCGCGGTATCGCGCAGCACGGTGTGGCTGGCCGTGCGCGCGATCGAGGGTGCGGGGGTCGCGGTCGCGCGCGGGCGGGGTCGCGGGTATCGCCTCGT
>JACMMK010000193.1 GCA_014379045.1 Burkholderiales bacterium | reverse complement strand
TCGGCGGCGATCGCCGGGCGCACCGCGGCCACGCGCTACGGGCTGCCGATCCTGCACGAGAACATCGAGGACGAGCCCGACAACACGACCCGCTTCCTGGTGATCGGCACGCAGGAAGTCGCCGCATCGGGCCGCGACAAGCTGTCGCTGGTGCTCGCCGCGCGCAACCAGCCGGGCGCGGTCTACGCGCTGCTCGAACCGCTCGCCGCCAACGGGGTCGGCATGAGCCGCTTCGAATCGCGTCCCGCACGCAACGGCCGCTGGGAGTACATGTTCTTCGTCGACATCGAAGGCCATCCGAGCGAACCGCATGTCGCGCGCGCGCTGCGCGAACTCGAGGCACGTGCGATGTTCGTGAAGCGGCTCGGCGCGTATCCGGCTGCGCGCGGCTGAAGTCGCATTCCCCTTGATCATCCACCGGCAGTTCTCACGATGAACGTAGAAGATCGCGCCCCCGCGCATGTGAAGGCGATCGCGCCGTATCAACCGGGCAAGCCCATCTCGGAGCTCGCGCGCGAGTGCGGGCTCGACGAAGCGGCGATCGTCAAGCTCGCTTCGAACGAGAATCCGCTGGGCGTCAACGAAGCGGCGCTGATCGCAATGACACGCGCGCTGGCCGAAGTCACCCGCTACCCTGATGGCAACGGGTTCGACATGAAGTGCGCGCTGAGCGCGAAGTTCGGCATCGAACGCGAGCGGATCGTGCTCGGCAACGGTTCCAACGACGTACTCGAGCTGGCGGCGCGTGCGTTCCTGGTGCCGCAGAGCGTCGCGCTCTACTCGCAGCACGCGTTCGCCGTTTACCCGCTGGTTACCCAGGCGGTCGGGGCACGCGGCATCGAGGTGCCGGCGCGTGAGTTCGGTCACGATCTCGACGCGATCCTGGCTGCGCTCACCCCGGACACGCGCGTCGTGTTCATCGCCAATCCGAACAATCCGACCGGCACCTTCCTCGACGGCTCGCGTCTCGAACGCTTCATCGCAGCGGTGCCGACCGATGTGCTCGTCGTGCTCGACGAGGCCTACACCGACTACGTGCCGAAATCGCTTCGCTACGACAGCATCGCGTGGCTTGCGCGCTATCCGAATCTCGTCGTGTCGCGCACGTTGGCCAAGGCCTACGGCCTGGCGGGTCTGCGCGTGGGTTTCGGGTTGGGCAGCGCGCAGGTGATCGACCTGATGAACCGCGTGCGCCAGCCGTTCAACGTCAACAGCATCGCGCAGGCCGGTGCGGTGGCCGTACTCGACGATCCGGCATTTCTCGAACGAAGCTACGAGGTCAACCTGGCAGGCATGCGGCAGTTGACCGCGGGACTCGCAAAACTGCGACTGTCGTGGATTCCTTCCTTCGCCAACTTCGTCACCTTCAAGGTCGGGCCGGCGGACGTGGTGTATCAGCGGCTGCTCGCGCACGGGGTGATCGTGCGCCCGATCGCGAGCTACGGCATGCCCGAGTACCTGCGCGTGTCGGTCGGCACGCATCCCGAGAATCAGCGCTTTCTCGACGCGCTCGAAGGCGCGCTCGACGGCCTGTCGGACCGACCTGCCGAGCGCCCCGCTTGAACGCCGGCGGGGGGAGTGGCGGCGATGCGCTGGGCGGCAAGACCGTGAGCAACACTTCGACGGTCGCGACGATGCGCTTTCGTCGCGTCGGCATCATCGGCGTCGGTCTGATCGGCGGCTCGTTCGCCCTTGCGCTGAAGACGGTGAAGGCGGTGGATACCGTGGTCGGGTTCGGGCGCACCCGCGCCAACCTCGATACCGCGAAGAAGATGGGCGTGATCGACGAGATCGGTGCCGACTGGGATGCGCTGACCGCGTGCGACCTGATCCTGCTCGCGGTACCGGTCGGGCAACTACCCGCGATCATGCCGATGGTCGGTCCGCGCATCGGCCCCGATACCGTGGTGACCGACGCGGGCAGCACCAAGCGCGACATCGTCGCCTATGCGCGCGCGGCATTCGGCAACGCGCTGCCGCGCTTCGTTCCGGCGCATCCGATCGCCGGGGCCGAGAAGAGCGGCGCGGGTGCGGCGCGGCCTAACCTGTTCAATGGCAAGCCGGTGGTGCTGACGCCGATTCCCGAGACCGATCCGTACGCGTTCCGGCGCGTGCGCGCGGTCTGGCAGCTGACCGGCGCGCAGACCGTGCGCATGGACGTCGCGCTGCACGACACCGCGCTCGCCGCCACCAGTCATCTGCCGCACGTGCTCGCGTTCGCGATGATGAACGAGATCGCGCAGCGCCCCGAGGGAGAGGCGATGATGATGCTCACCGGCGGCGGGTTTCGCGACTTCACCCGCATCGCCGCGAGCAGCCCGGAGATGTGGCGCGACATCTGCCTGGCCAACCGCGATACGTTGTGCGCCGAGATCGACGCCTTCACGGCGCGGCTCGGGCTGTTGCGCGGGTACATCGCCGCCGGTGACGGCGCGGCGCTC
>JACMMK010000192.1 GCA_014379045.1 Burkholderiales bacterium | reverse complement strand
TGAACAGCGTCTGCGGACACACGTACAGCGTCACCTCGTCCGGCAGCCCGTAGCGTGCACGCGATGCCTCCAGCTTCAGCTCGGGACGATAGTAGTAGGCGAGCGTTCCCGCATTCTCCAACAGATGCAGCCGTTCGCTGTAGTGCGACTGCGAGTCCGCGGGTTCGTACAGGTCGCCCGATACGAACCAGTCCATGTTCGGTATGCCGGTCGTCTCCGGATGACCGAACGACAGGCATTGAACAGGCGCGAGGCGGGAAAACGCCAGAAAGTAGGTCGTCGACTCCATTCCGATATCCTGATAGAACAGGATATCGAGTTCGAGGCCGGCGATGCGTTCGCGGATCGCCAGCAACGACTCGGGCAGCACGACGACCGTATCGGCGCGCTCGCGAATGAATTGCGACAGGTGATCGTCTCGCACAGGCGGCAGATGGAGCGTGAACACCTCGAAGCGCGATCGGTCGAGTTCGGCGACTAGCCCGCTCGTCGTTCGGCCGATGCTGTGCGAATGCAGGAACTTCGAAATCAGGCCGATACGGATCCGGCGCCCGGCGACTCCCCCCCACTCGGCGATGTGCGGCGCCTCCCACTGCAGACTCGGACAACACGCGACGTGCATCCGCGCAACCTTCGTCTGCAACGAGAGATTGTCGATCCCGTGGTAGGAGAGGTAGAACGTCGTCGCGTCCACTTCGACGTCAGGCGTGACGACGGTCGCCCTGTCTACAAGCAGTTCATCGACCTTCCTTTCGAGCCGCGCGCGAACCTCGCCGATGTGCATCAGCGAATCAGGAATTGCGGGCAGTGCCACCGCCGACCGCACGCGCAGCCCGTCGCTGCGCTGCAGATTCAACGCTTTATCGAACGTGTCGATCATCTGCCGGTACTGTCCCCGGTGCATCTGCACATTGCCGAGGTTGTTCAGCGAGGCGACCAATGTGGGATCGAGCGCGATGGCGCGCTCGTAGCACAGCGCGGCCTCGTCCAGCCGCTCCAGTTTATGCAAGGCAGTACCGAAGTTGCTCCATCCGGGCGCGAACCCTGGCGCAAGATCCGTGATGCGGCGGTACGTCACCGCGGCTTCGTGGTACTTCTGCTTGTCGAGCTGGTCGTTACCGACTTCGGCGAGCTCGAGCACCTGATCGCGCAACACCTCGTTGCCGCGTTCGAAATGCAGGGCTGCCTGGTCTTCCTGACCGAGTTGAGCCAGCGCATTGGCGAGATTGCGGTGTGCTTCGGGAGAATCCGGATTCAGCACGAGCGCCGCATGATAGCTTTCCATCGCTGCGCGTACGTCGCCCGTCGCGCGTTGCGCGATGCCGAGACTGATGTGAATCGCGGCAAGCTTCGGGTCGAGCGCAAGCGCGCGCCGGTACGCGAAGATCGCGGAGTCGAGTTCGCCGATCGACTTGCAGGCTCTGCCCAGCGTGTACCAGGCGGCAGGGTCGCTATCCGAGAGTGCTACCGATACTCGCGCGTGTTCCAGCGCCGTCGCCGGGTCGCCAGAGAGCAGGCACGCCTGCGCGTACAGATGTTCGGCGACCGGATGCCTGCCGATCGACGCGCTGACGTCGTCCAGCATCCGACGCACGGGTACGAAGTTTCCCGCATTGATCTGTTCAGCGAGCGCGGCGAACAACGCGTCGAGTTGCACCGGAATCGCTGGCTGGCCCGCCTGCGGCGTGGTGAACAGCGTCGGGGGTCTGGGCGTACTCACGACATGAGTCACCTGGTCAATCGGGCGCGCAGTTGTCGCGGAAGAATGCGACCAGACGCTCCGGGCAGATCTGATGGATCGAAGCCTTCGATGTACGTCCGCGCGGCCCGGCGTTCTGCTTGAGAAACTCGTACATCAACCTGTCGTCGTTGTACTCGATCGTCTCGCGATAGAGAACCGCCGCCATCGTGCCGAATTCACGCCGCATCAGCATCACGTTGTTGTCGAGCATCTCGTACGGTACGCGCCGACCCGGATCATCGCCGACGGATTCGAAACGGTCCACGCCAAGATAGTCCCCGCTGGGTGACCACACGTTGCGCAGCGTGCCCGCCCTGTTGTGGCCGTCGGCTGCAGCGAGAAGCCGGTGCGCATGGTCGGGTTCCCAACGCACATCGTCGTCGGCAAAGGTTACCCATGGCGTGCGCGCTGCCATCAACCCGATCGCGCGCAACGCGGAACCCGGCGCCGCGCCGTTTCTTCCGCTGCCGCCTGCAACACAAGGCTGAGTCGATCGGGGCCATCGTAGGAACGGGGCTCGCGCGCACCCTGTGCCCTGACGTCGTCCCACAGCAGGATGTGATACACCATAGCGTGCGCGGTCTGACCGTCGATCGACTCGACCAGGGCATCCAGACTGGCCCTACCGGTCGTGGGGGTGATGGCGGTCAGCAGCGGACTCGGGGTGCTCATCCGCGTGGCGCTCGGCAGGCATGCACGCCGTGCAGCGCCAAAGTCGTGCGGTCAGCCGCGCGGAAGCGCCACAGGCAGAGCATGGGCCGCGACATCGCCAGGTTCACGTGCGCACGCGCACTCACTCACTTGAGGTTCTGTTCGATCTGAACGCGGTTGATCAGACCCGGCACCATCACGCCGCTCTCGAAGATCAAGCCCGGGGTACCCGTTATGCGGAACTTCCGCGCGAGTTCCGCGACTTCCTTCAGCGGCGCAGCACACGCCTGCCCTCCCTCGGGAGGCGGCGGCTGCCGGTCCAGCAGCATCAGGTCCAGCCATGCCCGGCCCGGATCTTTCGCGCACCATACTGCGTTGGCCTTGCGCGGCGCATCGGGATGCAGCTCAGCGATCGGGTACAGGAACGTGTACACCGTGATGTCGTTGAGACCAGCGATCTCGGACTCGAGCTTGCGGCAGAACGGACAATCGGGGTCCGAGAACACGGCCATCCGGCGCGACCCGTTTCCCTTGGAATAGACGATGGCCCGGTCCAGGGGCAGCGACTTCCAGTCGACCGAGAGAAGCTCGCGCTGACGTCGCTCGGTGAGGTTCTGCTTGGTCGCGGTGTCGAACATCGTGCCGACGATGATGACCTGCCCCTTCGCATCGGTGTACGCGATGGTCTGGCCGTTCACCAGCATCTCGTAGAGCCCGCCATACGGTAGCGCGCGAACCTCGTCGATCTGTACCTGCATCCGCTGCGAAACGATGCGCTGCAGATCGCGCTCGACCTGCGCGAACGATTGCGTCGACGACGCTCCGAGCAGCACGCCCGCCACCAGACACCAGACCAGAATACGCATTGACTTTCCTCTAGGGTAAGACGAAGCGGCGCGCGAACCGCGGCGCTTCCGAGTGCTGCAGCCAATCTTCCTTCAATCCGACTCGAGCAACCCCAGACTCACCGCGCTCGCCACCGCATGCCCGCGATTGTCCGCACCGAGTTTCTTGAAGATATTGTGCAGATGATTCTTCACCGTCCAGGGGGACAATTCGAGTGTCCGGGCAATCTCGGCGTTGGTCTTGCCTTCCCGGATCAGGCGCAGGATCTGCAACTCGCGGCTGCGCACCACCGTGCCGCTGCGGGGCACCGGCGGTGGCGGTGCACTCTCCGCGCGCAGCGTGCGCGCGAACGTCGCATGGATCGTGGGTACCAGCATCTCGAGAAACAGCGCCATGCGCGAGCGACCGCCATCGAGCGGCACGCGCGCCATCAGATACAGACCGGCCATCTCGCCCGAACCGTCCCACACCCCGTGCACGATCGCGTTGCGCAGTTCATTGCTTTCGATCTTTTCCATCGCCGGCAGAAAATCGCGATCCATGCGCGCGCCGCGATCGAACAGTAGCGGGCAACCGGCCCGCTTCCACCAACCCGAGACATCGCGGGCAAGTCCGCATTCGGGTTCCCCGATCGCACGGAACTGGTCTTCCTGGAAATAGCGTGTCGCACTGAAAAAATGGGGCTCGAGCGCGCCCCGGCCGGCGGCGACCCAGCAGATCAGGATCTCGTGCGGCAGCAAGGTCTGCAGCATGCCCTGGGTCCAGCGAAAGAACTGGTGCCGCTGATGCACGATCAGCGAGGTCTCGAGGATGTAACTCACCTTCATGTGATCATCGGCCACCAGTCCGGTGGGCACGTCGATTTCGCCGGGCAGTGTATCGGCGTTGTCCTGGAGCAGACTCATTGCCCCCCTCCATCGTCCCCGATCGAAGGATGGCCGGGGTCGATGTGCGAGCGCGACTCGGTTACGTCGATCCCGACACGTGTCAGGTCACTGGGTCCTCGCCGCTTGCCGCGCGCGCTCATCGAGCGCCCGCGCGCGTTGCGAATACGATCTTTGTAGGCACGATCGCGCACTCTCGAGGTGGGTTGATCGGGAACAGCAATACCGGACCTGGGTTGCGGCGCTCGAAACGCGCGAACGGGCGACAGTCGGGTGTCCTGATCGATCCAGGTCACCCCTGACGGTCCGCCGAGAATAGGGGGGCTTTGTTACATCCAGCCGACGTTTCGCTCGAAGTTCGGTCTGGCCCGGCGCCCGGCTTCCGGAACCCGCCGCTCGCTCACCAGTCCTCGTAGCGCGTCGCGTCGCGCGCGACCCCTTCGGCGGTGCTGCGGATATCGTAGACCCGACCGGGCGACGTCGAATCACGTGGCGGAACGATCACCCACGCGGTGCTGCTTTCGGTCAACGGATCGTTCGGCAAGGTCCGCAGATAGCCCTCCCGAACGAGATCGTCGAGCGCATCGGGATAGCGGCCGCGATCGGCGAAGAAGCGGTCGATCGCCTCCCGTGCCGTCGCCAGGTTCTGGCGCAGGACGGCTTCCTTCGAACGCTGCACGCTGTTCTGATAACGCGGCACCGCAATCGACAGCAACAGGCCGATGATGACGAACACGACCAGCAATTCGATCAACGTGAAGCCGGCACGGCGTCCACTGCCGGCACCGTAACGGCGCCGTGCACGCCACCTACCACTCACGGTACGGAACCCCGTTCAAGCCGACCGCATCCGAGGGCACGAACACGTCGTATACGTCTTCGCCGTTGCGTGGGTTGTCGAAACTGCTCGCATAGCTGCGCAGTCCCCAGGTCCGTGCCGCCGGCGTCGTCGGGTCGGTCCATAGCGGATTGCGGGGCATTCTGCGCATGAAGTAGATCAGACTCCGGCGCGGGCTCTTCGGGTCTAACACGCCCTCGACGAGAACCTCGAGCGTCGGCGGGTAGCCGTTGTCATCGACCCGCTTCGGGATGCGCCCTTCGTCGACCGCGCGCTTGTACGCGTCGATGCCGGTACGCAGGTCGCGCAACGCCACCCGCAGCTCGTTCTCGCGCGCCCGCTTGCTCACGAGTTCGGCGAGCGGCAGCGTGGCCGCCGCGAGGATCGCCACGATCGCTACCGTGATCAACAGCTCGATCAGCGTGAAGCCGTAAGACCCGTTCCGGTCCGGCCGTCGCGCATGTCGCGCAGCGCAACCGGGAGAACCACCCCGCATCATGTTCGGCCGCGCGTACCGGCCGTCGCTGCGCGCCCGCCCAGGCGCGGGATCTCGAGCGAAGCGCCCGGCTTGA
>JACMMK010000191.1 GCA_014379045.1 Burkholderiales bacterium | reverse complement strand
GCTTGCACCGAACGACGCGATGCGGGCGCAACTCGACGCGTTCGCGCGCGCGACGCGGGGCGACCCGACCGCGCTGATCTTCCAGTGCGACCTGCTGGCGACGGTTGCCTCGTTCGAGGCGACGGTGCGTGCGCTCGAGGGCGGCGGGCCGGTCGATGTCGAGCCGGTCTCCCGCGTCTGATTCACGTTCTTCGACCTTCCACGACCCAGGAGCCTTGCCGATGGTCCCGTTCAGCCGCCAGATGCCTACCGTCATCCGTCCTTCGCAGATCGGCACCGACGTCACCTATGAACCGCCGCTGCGCATCGGCTTCGGCATCAGCGACCGCACCGTCGACGGTGCGAATGCGACGATGGGCCGCACGGTGCTCGTCGCCGGCGCGAAACCCAATCCGACGCACTACCACTCGGTCAACGACGTGTGCTGGTACATCCTGCACGGCAAGATCCGTGCGTTCTTTTCGAAGAGCGACGGCACCGAGCGCAACGAGGTGATCCTTGAGGGCGGCGACTTCGTCTACATCCCCAGCGGGGCGATCCACGTCATCTCGAACGCATCGGACAGCGAGGAAGCGGCCCTCGTGTTCTGCTATATCGGCGTAGGCAACACCGATGCAGCGCAGACCGTGTGGATCGAAAACGAATCGCAGATCGGGCGGCGGGTGGCCGGCGTCGCGAACTGAGGCGTCGAACAGCGCCCGCGAGACACCGGGCGCGCCATGCAACAGGCCGCGCGTTACGAAGCGATCAGCCGCGCAAGGCCCTGTTCGAGGTCGGCGATCAGATCGTCCGGATGTTCGAGCCCGACGTGGATACGTATCAATGGCCCTTCAGGTTGCCAACGGCTCGCGCTGCGCGTGATCATCTTGCCGCGGATCGCAAGGCTTTCGTAGCCGCCCCAGCTCGAGCCGATTCCGAACAGCGCGAGCGAATCGATCAGCGCGATCACCGAGGCCTCGGTCGCGGGCTTCAGCACGACGCCGAACAACGACGCGGCGCCGTCGAAGTCGCGCTTCCACAGCGCGTGACCGGGATCGGTCTCGAGTGCGGGATACAACACGCGCGACACCCGCGGATGCGCGGCGAGGAAGCGCGCGACCACCGCCGCGCTCTGCATCTGATGCTGCATGCGCACGCCGATCGTGCGTAGACCGCGCAGCGCGAGCCAGCAATCGTCGGGACTGACGCACATCCCGAAATCGGCCACCGTGCGCCGCACCGGCAGCCAGTGGCGCTCGTTGGTGACGATCGCGCCGATCATCGTGTCGGAGTGTCCGGCGATGTACTTGGTGCCTGCATGAATCGACACGTCGACGCCGCGCTCGAAGGCGCGAAAGAAGTAGGGCGTGCCCCAGGTGTTGTCGGCGAGCACCGGCAGGCCATGCGCGTGCGCCACCTCGGCGATCGCCGGGATATCCTGCATCTCGAAGGTCATCGAGCCCGGCGCTTCGCAATAAACCGCGCAGGTGTTCGGGCGGAGCAGCCGTTCGATGTCGCTGCCGAGCAGCGGATCGTAGTATTCGACCTCCACCCCATTTGCGATCAGCCGCTTGTCGCAGAACCGCCGCGCGGGGCCGTAGGCACTGTCGGTCACGAGCAGATGCGTGCCGTGCTTCGCATAGGTGCACATCGCCGCCGTGATCGCGGCGAGGCCCGAAGGGAGAGCCACGGCCGCATAGCCGCCTTCTAGCTCCGCCACGGCCTGTTCGAACGCGAAGGTCGTCGGCGTGCCGTGTACGCCGTAACGCATGACCTTGTAGTCGTCCGGATCGACACCCTCGTAACTGGCGGTGTCCTCGAACAGCACCGTCTACCCGCGGAACACCGGCGGGTTCACCATTCCCGAGAATCGCTCGGGATCCCTCGCGGCATGGCCGATCCGGGTGTCCTTGTGCAATGCCGACGCCGGCACACCCGGAGTTCGCTGTGATTCCGTGTCGCTACTCATCGCTACCACCCGCGCGGTTCCAGGAAAGAAGCCGAGGATAGTACGCGCGGTGGTGCGCTCTCAACCGGTCTACGGCCGAGCGGCCGGAAGGGCTCAGGGCGACGTCTTGTCCTTGCCCTTCAGACGCCGATAGATTTCGTTCATCGGATCGGCTCGGTCCGTGTCGACCAGCCCTCTCTCGACGTCGCGCGCACCCTGCGCGACCGCCGGGTCGGCGACGTCGGGAGCGCGATCCGCGGATTCATCACGTTCGTGCGGCAGACGCGGCACCGCGCCGTCGGCGGTGTCGGTGTTATTGTTCTGGGGTAGCGTCAGGTCGCGGGGATTGGGATCGCCCGCGGGCCCACCCGTGCGTGTCGCGCCCTTCTTGAAGCGGCGCTGCGAGCGCATTGCAGGATGCATCGGTGCAGACCCTCGGATCAGCGCCCGGACTCGGTCTGAGGGACCTGAGCCAGACGCTTGGGATCGAAATCGCGCCACTCGCCGCCGGACACCATCCCGTTGGTAGGCGAGAACGGCGTGCCCCCATTCGATTGAAACAGGGCGTCCGCGCGGCTGGCAGCGGCCTCGCCATCGACCATGACGGCGACCACCATGCCCGAGCGCAGCGGCGCCGGTTCGTCGTCGACCTTCATCGGCACGTCGGCCCCATCGGATTTGTTTTCCATGCCGCCGAGCGCGCCGTACAGCGAGCCGGTGTAGGCTCCGATGCCCGCACCGGCCACAATCGCCAGCGGACCGATGAGCGGCGTGGCTGCCACCGCTGCAGCGGCGCCTACGACCGCGCCGATCCCGGCCCCCGATGCGCTCCCCCCACCTGCCTCTTCGGCGCCGGGGGAGTCGGCGATGACTTCGTCCTCGACGGCAGGATCGTGAGCACCCGGCGGCGTGAGATAAAAGGTAGAGATGCGATCGCGAGGATAGCCGGCTTCGACCAACGCGGTCACGGTTTGCGCGGCGGCAGCCTGTCCGTCAAAGCGTGCAGAGGCGATTGTGCCCATCGATTCTCCGTTTTCCAGCAAGCCCGGATCGGCGCGCAAGTGCCGTACCCGCGCACAGCGGCGGCGGCGTTGCGGGCGTTCGTTGCAGGAATGCGGTGAGCGCAGGTAGAGTCCAAAGCACGCCGACGAGATCGCCCGCACAGAGGCGGTAGCACAGGCGTCCGAAGGGGAGGTTACCGGTGAAGTTCAAACACGCTGCGCTCGCGGCGAGGGCCGGCGCGTGCATCCTGCTATGTTCGTCGCAGGTGCAGGTGGCCCACGCTCAACCGTATCCGGCCAAGCCGGTCCGCATGATCGTCGCCTTTCCGCCCGGTGGCGGCACCGATCTGGTCGCGCGGATCATCGGGCCCAGGCTCGCCGAAGCGCTGGGTCAGAGCGTGATCATCGATAATCGCGCGGGCGCCGCCGGACTGGTCGGCACCGAGTTCGCCGCGAAAGCGCCGCCCGACGGCTACACGGTATTTCTCGGCACCCTCGGCAATCTGAGCGTCAATCCGCTGCTCTACAGCAAGCTCGCGTTCGATATCGAGCGCGATCTGCAGCCGGTGACCAACGTCGTCGCGGTCACCTTCATGCTGTATGTGCACCCGTCGGTGCCGGCACGCAGCGTGAAAGACATCATCGCCCTCGCGAAGGCGCGTTCGGGAGAGATCAACTATGCATCGAGCGGGGCCGGCGGCGCACCGCATCTGGGGGCCGAGCTGTTCAACATGATGGCCGGGGTGAGGCTCGTGCACGTGCCCTACAAGGGCAGCGGGCAGAGCTTCGGCGACCTGCTCGGCGGTCACGTGCCGATCACGTTCGACAGTCTGGTGCAGGGTCTGCAATACGTGAAGGACGGGCGGCTGCGCGCGATCGCGACCCTCGGCGCCAAGCGCACACCGGTGTTGCCGGACGTGCCCACGGTCGGCGAGACCTTGCCCGGGTACGACGTGACGAACTGGTTCGGACTTGTCACCCAGGCTGCGGTTGCGCGCGAGACGGTCAACCGGTTGCAGGCCGACGTGGGTAAAGTGTTGCGCCTGCCCGATGTACGCGACCGCCTGCTCGCGCTGGGGGCCGAGCCGATCGGCGATACGCCCGAGCAGTTCGGCGCGTTCATGAAATCCGAGACGGCGAAGTGGGCGCGCGTGATCCAGCAGGCAAAAATCCGGGCAGACTGAGGAAAATCGTGGCCGACTTGAAGCCTGAAACGACGCGCAAGGTGGACGCCGCGACGCTGAAACGCGCCCTGCACGACGGGCGCGAGATCGCCTTCTTCGATGTGCGCGAACACGGCCAGTACGGCACCGGACACCCGTTCTATGCGGTGTCGCTGCCGTACAGCCGATTCGAGCTCGAGCTCGAGCGTCTGGCGCCACGCAAACCGGTCCGCATGGTGCTGTTCGACGAGGGCCGTGGCGACGTTGCGCAGCGCGCCGCAGCCCGTGCCTCGGCGCTTGGCTATCGCGACGTTCAGGTGCTGGACGGGGGTGCGCCCGCGTGGGCGGCGGCGGGGTACCGGCTGTTCGCCGGGGTCAACGTGCCGAGCAAGACCTTCGGCGAACTCGTCGAGCACGCCTGCCACACGCCGCGGATCACGGCCGACGAACTCGACGCGATGCGCAGTCGTGGCGAGGACGTGGTCGTGCTCGATGGCCGCCCGTGGAGCGAATACCGGAAGATGAACATCCCGGGCGGCATCTGCTGCCCGAACGGCGAACTCGCGCTGCGCGCCCGCACCCTCGCGCCCGACCCATCGACGACGATCGTCATCAACTGCGCGGGTCGCACCCGCTCGATCATCGGGGCGCAGACGCTGCGCCACTTCGGTATCGAGAATCGCGTGGTCGCGTTGAAGGACGGCACCCAGGGCTGGTTCTTGTCCGGTCGCGAACTCGAACGCGCGGCCGAGCGCCGATATCCGCCGGCGCCGTCCGATCTGCAACCGCTGCAGGCGCAGGCGGCGCAACTCGGCGCGCGCTTCGGCGTGCCGGTGATCGATGCCGCCGAGGCCGATCGGCTGCTCGCCGACCCGACGCGCACGACCTACCTGCTCGACGTGCGCACCGAAGAGGAGTTTGCAGCAGGGCATCTCGACGGCGCCGTGCACGCGCCGGGCGGCCAGTTGATCCAGTCCACCGATCAATGGGTCGGCGTGCGCGGGGCGCAGGTGATCCTCGTCGATACCGATGGCGTGCGTGCACCGATCATCGCGATGTGGCTGCGCCAGCTCGGACACGATGCCCGGGTGCTGCGCGCGCACAGCCCGGTGCGTCTCGGCTGGCGGCCACCCGAGGCGACCGGCCCGACACGCCTGCCGACGCTGGTCG
>JACMMK010000190.1 GCA_014379045.1 Burkholderiales bacterium | reverse complement strand
GCACCGCGGTAGGTGCGCTGGCCGGGGCGGCGCTCGGCGGCAGTAACGGTGCTGCGGCGGGGGCGGGCGTCGGCTTGCTGTTCGGTAGCGTCAGCGGCGCGGACGCGGCGAACCGATCCGGTTATACGTTGCAGCAGCGCTACGACAACGCGTACGTGCAGTGCATGTATGCGAAAGGCAACAAAGTGCCGCAAGCCGGGCTGGCCCGCAGCGGACCGCCGATTGGCTACGCGCCGCCGCGTGCATCGTCCGCGCCGCTGGGTGCCAACTCGCTGCCTCCTCCGCCACCGGGATACGCGTGGCCGCCGCCGCCGCCGCGCGCCGTTCGCTGACGGGGTAGCGGGCTTCGGCGCACTTTTGCGCACATCGGTTGGGTGCACGCTGAAGCGGTGAACTCGGCTGGGGCGCACCTGCCCAATCAGCGCAGAAGGTCCGCGACTTTCGCCAGCAGATCGGGCTTGGTGAAAGGCTTGTCCAGCGACGCGCAACCGGTACTGCGAAGAAAGGTCCGCGCGTCGGACGACAGCGTGTCACCGGTGACGAACAGTATCCGCCGGGCGAGCGGCGGATGTCGCGACGACACTTCCCGCCAAAGCGCCGAGCCATCCATGTCGGGCATGCGAAGATCGGACACGATTGCGTCGAAACGCGCCGTGACGAGCAGTTCGAGCGCCACCGCGCCGGACTCCGCCGTGGCGACTTCGTATCCCGCGCCCTCGAGCATGTCCCGCATCATCGACGCGAGGTCGGTTTCATCGTCGACGACGTGGACGCGCGCCTGCAGCGAGGTGACCGATCCGGCGTGCATCGCGGGCAAGCAGCTGGTGTCTTCGGAGGCCGTGCCGCAGATCGGAAGGCTCAGACAGAACGTCGCACCGCTCTGGGCCGAGGCAACCTCCAGCGTCAGATCGCCGCCATGGGCGCGCGCAATCGAGCGCGACACGGCCAGCCCGAGCCCGGTGCCGAAGCCCTCGGGCTTGGTGGTGAAAAACGGTTCGAAGACGCGCGCGCGCGCCGGCTGCGGTACGCCAGGCCCGTTGTCGGCGACATAAAGCGCGACCCGCGGCTCCCCTGCATCGACGAGCGATTCGAACACGGTGGCCACGCGCACGCGGCGCGCGCCGTCCACACCCGCGAGCGCCTGCTGCGAGTTGATCAGCAGGTTCATCACGACCTGGCCGATCTGGTCCACATCGGCGGAAACTAGCGGCAGCGCATCGGCCAGTTTCATTTCGAGGTCGATGCCATGGGAACGAAAGCCGTACCTGAGCATCTCGGTCGCGGCCGACACCATTTCGTTGATCGCCACCGGGTGGCGCTGCGACGGCTTGCTGCGCGCCATGTCGAGGAAGGTACGGACGATGCGGCCACAGCGGTCGGCGGCTTCCCGGATCAGGCGCGCGTCGGCCTTCAACTCGGGAAACGCCTCGCATTTCTCTTCGAGCAGACTGGCTCGCCCCATCACGATCGCCAGTGGGTTGTTCATCTCGTGCGCAACGCCGGCCAGCAAGCTGCCCATCGTCGAAAGTTTCTCGCTCTGGCGCAGCGCCTCGCGCTGGCGTTCTATCTCGCTGGCCGCGGTCTGACGCTCGGTCACGTCGACGATCGACGCCGTGTAAAAAGCCGCGTGCGCCACGTCGGTACGCCACAGCACCATCTCGACCGGAAACTCGCTGGCGTCGGCGCGCATCGCGTGCATCTGCATCCGTTTGCCGAGGATCTTCGGCGCGCCACCGGCGTGCATCCGCAGCATCCCGGCCTCATGCGCCGCGCGAAAGCGTTCGGGTATCACGACCTCGCTGACGCGTCGGCCCACGACGTCGGCACGCGCACAGCTGAACATCGCTTCGGCCGACGGATTGAACTCGACGATGCGACCGTAGTCGTCTGTGGAGATCAGCGCGACGAGCGCGTGATCGACGATCGCCGATTTCAACGCTTCGCTCGTCTGCAGCTCCTGCAGCTTTGCGGCGAGCTCGAGTTCGCGTTGCTTGAGTTCGGTCAACTCACGGCCGAACGCAATCATTGCCACGACGCCTCCACCTGCGGGCGCGAAGGGCATCAAATGCTCCTGCACGTAGCGGCGACCCTGCTTCTCGTATTCGACCCATCCCTCCAAGCGCTGCGACTCGCCGTCGAACAGCTGCTTCGCGACGGTCAGGTAGCGCTCGAACGCCGCAAGTCCCAGCAGTGCGGCCATGTGATGCCCGATGGCCCGATCGAATTCCACGCCGGTGAACTCGAGGAACTCGCGATTCACGTACAGAAAGCGGAAGTCTCGTGCGACGACGAAGACGCGCCCGGGAACATGGTTCAGCAACGCCTGCAGCGCGCCCAATTCCGGGGGTGCCACCTGCGCGCCTGCAGCCGGTGAGGGATAGACGCCGCTCGGGTCTGCGGTCTGCATCAGGGAGTGCGTCCGCGTGCGGACACGGGGGAGGGCACGAACACATAGCCGACATTGCGCACGGTCTTGAGCACCTCGGGCTTGTCCGGGTTTCGCTCGATCTTGCGCCTCAGGCGCATGATCCGCAGGTCGATCGAACGGTCGAATACGTCCCAGCCGCGGTTATGCGCCTGTTCCATGATCTGGTCGCGGTTCAACGGCCGGTTGGGATGGCGCGCGAACAACGCCAGCAGGTCGAACTCCGCCGCGCTCAGGTCGATCTCCGCCCCGTCGATGCCGAGCAGGCGACGTTCGTCCAGATCCAGCTGGCAGGCGCCGAACCACACCCTTCGCGACGCCTGCGCCGCGCTTGAACCGACTTCGGCTGGAGTCGCCTGCGCACCGGTCGACCGGTCGGCCCGGCGCATGACCGCGCGGACCCGGGCGAGCAGTTCACGCATCTCGAACGGCTTGGGCAGGTAGTCGTCTGCCCCCAGTTCGAGTCCGACGATGCGGTCTACGGCCTCTCCGACCGTCGTCAGCATTACCAGTCCCATCGACGGATGCGTCTCGCGCAGCCAGCGCGCCAGCGACAATCCGTTCTCGCCCGGCATATTGACGTCGAGAATGGTCAGCGCCGGTGGCTGCTGCGCCACCGCCGTGCGCGCCGCCGCCGCATCTTGCGCGCTGCGTACGTCGAAGCCGTGGCGGACGAAATACTCCTCGAGCAGTGAACGCAGTTCGGGTTCGTCGTCCACGATCAGGATCGTGGCGCCGGGCAGGCCGTCGGCGGGTGTCATCGAAACATGTTCGTCGCGCCGTTGAAGGCGACGGTGTTCATGCCGGGCGATCGGGCGGGGTTTGCCCCATCGGAGCACGCGCTGGTCTCTGCTTTCAAGGATGTCGACTTCCGCTTGCCAGCGCTTGCAGCCGCTGGATCAGCGCGGCGAGCGCGAGCTTCAGGGCGAGGGGCCGGCGCAGCGAGGGGTGGACGGTAGCGCCGGCGATGACGGGCCTGGGCGAGGTATGGACGAGCATGCTGAATTTCATTTCACGTACTCCATCGGGGTGGAACGGTGGATGAATCCTGCACCGCGCTTGTATCACTCGCGTTTCCACCCGGTCCCCGACATGTTGCAATTGTTCATCGCGGCTGGCCGTTTTCCACCAGCCTCATGACCTCGAGTGCGGCGGCCGCGGTATCGTCCCGGATCGCGCGCTCTGCGTGCTGGGCGTCGCCGCGCCGAATCGCCTCGACCAGTTCGCGCAGGCCGGCTATCGCCTGGTTCGAGCGCGCACTCGAACGCTGCGGATGCGACAACCCGAGCGCGCGCCAGCGCCAGATCCGGGCATGCAGTCCGCCGAGCATCGACGACAGGACCTCGCTGCCGGCGCCGTCGAACAGTGCTGCATAGAAACGATTCTTTGCCGCCAGGATGCCATCGGCCGCGCCGTCGCGATACGCGGCTTCGACCGCCGCGAGCGCCGTGGCGAGGTAGTCCTTGGCCGCGGCTGGCGCACGCTCGATGAACAACCGCGCGGCGAGCGCCTCGAGCGCGGCGCGGATCCGGTAGAGGTCGGCGGCCTCGGCGCTCGACAGGGCCCGGACCACCGGCCCCTTGTTCGGCACTGTCTCCACGAGCCCCTCGGATTCAAGTTGTCGTAGCGCCTCGCGGATGACCGTGCGCGATACGCCGACCCGGTCGATCAATTCGCGCTCCGTCAGCCGCTGGCCGGGAGCGAGGTCGCCCGCGATCACCGCTGCGCGCAGCCGCTCGACCACCTGCTGGCGCAACGGCGCGGCAAGCGCGCGCACTGCAAGCGGGGTCGCCGATGAACCTGGAGCCTGCGCCACTGTGGAGCCTTTCGACCGTAATACGGTATTATATGCTGCGCAGCACTTCCAATAGGGCAACGTACATGAGCGAACCCATCCGTGTCGGTATCGTCGGCCTCGGCCGATGGGCAAAGGTGCTGACCCGCGCCGCGCGCGCTTCGGACCGAATTCACATCGTCACCGGGTACAGCCGGTCGCCGGAAACGCGCGCCGCGTTCGCAGCAGAGTTCGCCGACACCGGTTTCGCGGCCGCTGCGTCGATGGAGGCGATGCTCGTCGACCCGTCCATCAAGGGCGTGATCATCACCGTCCCCAACGAACAACATCTGCCGGTTGCGGAACAGATAGCGAAGGCCGGGCTGCACATCTACAGCGAGAAGCCGATCGCCGCGACACTCACCGACGGATTGAAGATCGAAGCGCTGCAGAAACAGTACGGGGTCACCGTGACGGTAGGCCACTCGGCGCGGTTGCTCGCGGGGGTGCGCGTGATCAAGCAGAAGATCGACGCGGGCGAACTCGGCCGCGTCGGCTTCATCGAAGCGAACTTCTCCAACGAGCGCGCGCTCGAACTGACACCGCAGACGTGGCGCTGGTACAAGGACAAGGCGCCCGGGGGCCCGCTGTCGCAACTCGCGGTGCACATGTTCGACATCGTGCATCTGCTCGGCGGCGACGTGGCACAGGTGTCGTCGATCGCATCGAAGCTCTCGCCGGTCGGCGCCGAGGTCGACGACCAGTCGATGTCGCTGGTCAAATTTACGAACGGCACGATCGCGTATGTCGGCACCTGCTGGACTTCGCCGGGTGTGTTCTCGGTCCGCGTGTTCGGCTCGAAGGGATTGATGCACTACGAGGTCGACTTCGGTACCTGGGATACCCCGTCGAACCTGCACCTGAGCTCGACGCTGTATATCCAGCGCGGCAAGCATTGCTACGGCGACCGCGAGGTGCTGGAGATTCCGCCGAGCGACATGTTCCGCGACGAACTCGAGCAGTTCGCGCGGAGCTGCATATCCGGCGAAGTCGAACAGTTGTCGGCGCACAACGGCAACGTCGCCATCGCGATGATGAACTCGGCATTGATGTCGATCGAACGCGGCGGCGCGCTGGTCGCCGTCGACGAGATCATCGAAGCCGCACGTCGACCCTGATCGACCGCACGGCGTGACGAACGCCGTTTGCCGAAACGCACAGAGAGATCACCCCCATGCTGCCCACCCGCTACTTCATAGACCTGACCCAGCCCGAGATCGCCGCTCAGTTGCGGCGCAACCCGCTGGTGATTCTGCCCGCGGGCAGCGTCGAGCAGCACGGCCCGCATCTGCCCACCGGCACTGACATCCACGCGTCGAACGTCATCGGACACGCAGTCGCAGAACGCATGGACGGCCTCGTGCTGCCGGGCGGACCGCTCGGCGTCACCCCGATGCACATGCCCTTCGAGGGCACGATCACGCTCTCGCCCGAGACCTATCAGCGCGTCGTCGTCGAGACCTGCGAGTCGACCGCGCGCCATGGCGCACGCGACCTGCTGATCCTCAACTGGCATGAGGGCAACATCCCGTCGCTCGCGCTCGCCTCGGAAAAACTGCATCGCGAGCATCACATGAACGTGGTGGTCGTGCAGGCCTGCTATGTCGCGGCCGAGCTGTACGGGCACGACTGCGGCGGGCTGACCCACGGCGGCGAGATCGAGGCACTGGCGGTGCTCGCATACCGGCCCGATCTGGTGCATCTGGACCGCATCGACTATTCGTCGGATCATTCGCAGGGTCGCAAGTGGGACAAGCTGCGTCGCACGCATGCCTACCAGCCGGTGCTGCGCGACATCAGGACGATCGCCCCCACCGGCTGGTACGGAGCGCCGGAGCATGCGACGGTCGACAAAGGGTTGAAGATGCTTGCCGACATCGCCGATGCGATCAGTCGCGAGTCGACCGAGTTGTTGCGGCTTCTGGCGGAGGCGCAGGGTGGCGTTGCCGAGATCAAGCAGCTGAAGCGCGCGAGCTGAGCGCAGGGAGATTGCCGATGGCACGCGTATTCACGCAGGGCAACGCAACCTCGATGGGCTTGCCCGGGCGCAAATCGATCGAGATCGCCTCGCAGGCGCTGGGCACCGATCAGGTGACCCTGCGCTATGTCGAGATTCCGGTGGCGCAACCCGGCGACCAGCCGAGAAAGCCGCACCGCCACGACGGCTTCGAGGAAGTGATCCACGTGCTCGAAGGCAGCGGCTGCACCGACGCCGACAGCGGCAGTCATCCGCTCGCGGCAGGCGACACGATCGTGCTGCCCTCCGGCGAATGGCATGCGACGCGCAACACGGGCCCCACCACGCTGAAGCTGCTCTGCTTCTTTCCGGTCGGCGACATCGCCGTGCGAACGTCGAACGGTTGAACGACCCATGGCTCTCGACGTGCTCTGTCTTCGTCCCGAATCCGACTTCGCGCGCGCCGGGGTAGCGGTGCCGGCCGGACCGCGCGTCGAGTTCCGCGCCCCCGATGCGGCGGACGTCCCTGAGTTGATGCGCACGACACGCGCGCTGCTGATCCCGGCGGTCGGTCCGAAGCTCGCACCCGCGCTGTTCGATTCGGCCGGCGCGCTGAAGCTCGTGCAGATCACCGGTGCCGGCGTCGATCGCCTCGACCAGCCGACATTGATGCGACTGGGCATTCCCGTGGCCAACGTGCCCGGGGGCAGCAACGGGGCTCTCGTCGAGTACACCGTGGGCAACGCGCTTGCACTGCTGCGGCGATTCACCTGGGCCGACGCGCGCGTAAAGGCCGGTGACTACGCCGGCTTTCGCAAGCAGATGGTCGACGCGAACCTCGCCGGACTCGACGGTGCCCAGGTGGGCATTGTGGGGATGGGCACGATCGGTCTCTCGGTTGCCCGGGCGTTTGCTGCGTTCGGCGCGAAGCTTGCCTATTTCGACCCGGCCCCGCGCGACCCAGTCGCGGTCGGCGCGCTCGGCGCGCGCTCGTTGCCGCTCGGCGATCTCCTCTCGACGAGCGACGTCGTGTCGCTGCACGTGCCGCTGCTGCCCGAGACGACGAATCTGATCGGCGCGGGCGAGCTTGCGCAAATGCAGAAGCATGCCGTGTTGATCAATGCGTCCCGCGGCGGCGTCGTCGACGAAACGGCGCTCGCGGCAGCGCTGCGCGATGCGTCTATCGCCGGTGCGGCGGTCGACGTGTACGCGGTCGAGCCGATGTCGGCCGACAACCCGTTGCTCGCGCTCACCGGAGATGCCGCATCACGGCTGATCCTGACCCCGCACATTGCCGGCGTGAGCAGACAGGCGTCGGCGACGCTGTTCCGTGGCGCCTGGGAGAATGTGCTGCGCGTGCTCGACGGCGCCGCACCGCTGAATCGCGTCTACTGAAGCGCGCTCAAGCACCCTGGTCTCTAAGCCGCAACCGGACGCCGCCGCTCCCACACCTCCGGCACGACCAGACACGGCGGCCTGCGCCCCGCCAGCACATCGATGATCTGCTCGGCACACTGCAGCGCGGTCTGCTCGAGCGCCTCGTCGGTACCGCCGGCGGTGTGCGGCGTGAGAATCACGTCGGGCAGCGCAGCGAGCGGTGAATCCGGCGCGAGCGGCTCGAGATCGAACACATCCAGACCCGCGCCGGCGATATGGTTTGCGTCGAGCGCGCGCACCAGCGCCGCCGTATCGACGAGGTCAGCGCGCGCGGTGTTGATCAGCAGCGCACCGGGCTTCATCATTCCGAGCTCGGCGGCGCCGATCATGTGGCGCGTGTCGGCGCGCGCCGGTCGATGCAACGACACCACATCGGCTTCCCTCAGCAGTTGCGCGAGCGAGCCCGTTCGCTGCGCGCCGGCTGCCGCGAGTGCATCGTCGAGCGCCATTGGCGAGAAGACGAGCACGCGCATGCCGAAGCCGCGCCCGGCGATCTCGGCGGCGATACGCCCGATCGTGCCGAAGCCGACGACGCCGAACACTTTTCCGTGGAGTTCGCTGAACCCCGGCGTGTACCGATAGTCCCAATGGCCGCTGCGCACGGCGCGGTCGCTGTGCGCGAGCCGTTTCGCGAGCGCGAGCATCAACGCGATCGCGTGCTCGGCGGTCGAGCGCGCGTTCGCGAACGGCGTGAACACGATCGGGATGCCCAGATCGGACGCATGCGCGACATCAATTCGGTTGGTGCCCACGCCGTGGTTGGCGATCACCTCCAGCGCGCGTGCGGCGTCGATCGCCGCAGTGTCGAAGCCGGCGTTGCGCGTGATCACCGCCGCGCAGTCGCCGACTTCGCTTGCGACGGTCGCCATGTCGGACGCCGACGCACGGCGTGTTGCGATACCCACGGCGTGGAGTCGATCGATTCCCGCTTGATGAATCGGCTGCACGATCAGGCATGTCGCCATGGCATCACTCGCTCGCGCCGCGGCGCGAACTCCTGTTACGCTGGAGGTTCGATTGTCGCTGAAGGTGACCCTGATGAGCACCCCGCCCGGCAGTGTGTATTCGGGTTCTGCCGGCGTGAATGCCGGCGTAACTGCCGGCGTAACTGCCGGGGTGATTGCGACCCGCGCGCACGAGGTGCGCAACCACGCGCTCGACCGGTTGAAACTCGGACACCCGGTGCTGGTCGCCACCGTACGCGATGCGCGCTCCGGTGACATCGCCCGCATGCTGAAGGCCTGCGACTACGATGTGCTGGTGATCGACCTCGAGCACATGTCGCTGCCCGGCGACGCGGTGCACGAGATCGCGATGACTGCGCTCGATGTCGGCATCACGCCGTTGATCCGCCTCCCCGACCATGCACCGGGCCCGATCAGTCGCGCGCTGTCGCACGCCGCGCTCGGCATCGTCGCACCGCATGTAGGCAATGCCGACGAGGCACGCATGATCGTCAATGCCGCGCGCTTCGCGCCCGACGGCGAGCGCGCGGTGCCGCCGATGTTCCCGCACTTCGGCTATCGCACGATCACGCAGGCTGGCGCAATCGCGCAGTTGGCAGCGGCGACGATGGTCGTCGCACTGATCGAGACCGCCGAGGGGCTGGACAATGCCGACGAGATCGCGGCGGTACCGGGTATTGACGTGCTGTTCCTCGGCACCAGCGACCTCGCACAGGCGATGGGCATCGCCGGACAGAAAGACCACCCGGTGATCGGCGCGGCTACCGCGCGCATCGTCGGGGCGTGCCGCCATCACGGCAAGATACCCGGCATCGGCGGCATCACCGAGACCGTTCAGTTCGAGCGCGCGCTCGCGGCGGGGATGCTGTATCTGTCGGCGGGCAGCGATACTTCGTTCCTGCTGGCGGGGGCGCGGGAGCAGGCGCGCACGCTGCGAGCGCTCGTACCGTAGGTAGGCCAGTCGTGGCAAGGCCAAATGTTGACGACAGGCGATCACTGTCGCAACGCTTCGTCGAGTGCTTGGAGGGGAACTCCAGACATCGCAATCCGGATCGTTCGCGTCTCCGGCATCACCTCCAGCGCGTCGGGCGAGCAATGGCCGCGGCGAGTCGGCGCGTCTTCGTGACTCAACCCCCGAGCTGGCGCGTCGGCGGCCCCTTCAGCTCGACCCGATTCCCCTCGGGATCGCGGATGTACATCGACAGCCCGAAACCATCGGCGCCATAGCGCTCCTTGACCTCACCCGGTTCGACCGCGTGCGCGCTCAGGTGGTCCAGCAGCGCGCGTTCGTCCCAGGCCTCGACGCGGAAGCAGAAGTGATCGACGTTGCGGCGCTCGGCACCGGGTGCTGCCCCGCCCTCGGAACCGATAGGGCCATCGACCGACACCAGGTCGATCAGCGACACGCCGGCGCGAAGCTGCGTGAGTCCCATCGCCGGGTTGACACGTTCCAGCGTGCAGCCGATCACGTCGCGATAGAAACCGACCATGCGCTCGACGTCGACCACACGCAGCACGACGTGATCGAGATTGAGGGCGCGGATTGGGTTCATCGTCGAATGCTACTGCGCCTGCGCGCCCGACGCACGCACGATCGCGCCGAGCCGCGCGATCTCGTTCCTAAGATGCGTCGCGAACTGCGTTGGCGTGCTCGGGTTCGGCTGCGCACCGAGATCGGCCATCGTGTCGCGCACCGGCTGGCTCGCGACAACGCGCGCGAGTTCGGTCGACAGGCGGTTGACGACCGGTGCCGGCAGCCCCGCCGGACCGAGCACGCCGCTGTAGATCATGATGTCCGCGCCGGCGACACCTGCCTCGGCCAGCGTCGGCACGTCGAGTCCGGCGACCCGTTCGCGTGCGGTGATCGCGAGCGCGCGCATGCGCCCGGTCTTCAGGTGCGCGAGCAGCGCCGGGGTGGTGCTGAGCGTGAGTCCGATATCGCCTGCCAGCACCGCCTGCACCGCAGGCGCCGAGCCCTTGTAGCCGATCAGTTCGATCGACGTTCCGGCCGCACTGTTGATCATCGCGCCACCGACATGCGCGGTGGTGCCCACGCCACCGGTCCCCAGCGTGAGCGCCCCCGGCTTCGCCTTCGCGAGTGCAACGAGTTCCTTCAGCGAACGCGCAGGCACCGAGGGGTGCACCGCCAGCAGCAGCGGCGAGGCCGCGACCAGGCCGATCGCGGTGAAGTCTTTCTCGGTGTCATACGGCAGCCTCTTGTAGAACGTCGCATTGATCGCATGCGTGGTCACGTCCTGGAACAGCAGCGTATAGCCATCGGCGGGCGATCGGGCGACGAGTTCACAGGCGATCAACGTGCCGGCGCCCGGGCGGTTCTCGACCACGACCTGCTGCCCGAGTCCTTCGGACATACGCACCGCGATCGCGCGCGCGAGCACGTCGGTGATGCCGCCCGGCGCGAAGCCCGCGATCAGTCGGATCGTGCGGGTCGGATAGTCCTGCGCGAAGGCGCTCGTGCCAGCGCACGCCGCCAGCAGCGCGCACAGGAGGATCGTTCTTGTCATGCGAGTGTTGTCTCCGGGTGACTGGCGCGCGCCGACGCCACGGTGGCGTGGACGGTGCGTCGGGGCAAGCCAAGCAAGTTCGGGACCGATCTAACGGGTCGCCGGGGCCGCCCCCGTCGGGGCGCGCTCCGCACGTCGTTGCAACCGCTGTTCCAGGCGGTTCAACCGCTCCGCGATCTGGCTGCCGACCGAGATCTGCGGGTTCGAGAACGGGTGGCCCGCCGCGGTCTCGCGCTCGCGCAGCACGGGGAGCGCGCGATCGAACGCCTCGGCGAACGAGAACGTGCGGCGCAGCTGTTCATCGAACACCGCTTTGCCCCAATAGGTGAAGTCCGACGCAGCGCCGCAACCGAACGACGTGCGCGTTGCTTCGGCTGCGGTCATCACGAGCGTCTGCGCATTGGCAAGTGCCGGAATGTAGCCGCCCGAGTAGCACGCCGATATCGCCAGCACGCGCCAGCGGATGCCGGCCGCGTCGAGCATGTCCGCGAGCGACTGCGGCGTCACCGGCTCGAGCCGCAGCGGGATGAAACTCATCGACAGTTCATGCGTGCGCGCGCCGTGGCTCGTAAAGTAGAGCACGAGCACGTCCTCGGCCGGGTCGATCAGGCCACCGATATGCGCGAGCGCGCGCGCGAGGTTCGTTGCGGTCGCGACCGGGCGTTCGAGCATCGTCGCGGGATTGTTGATCAGGGTCAGCGAGCGCCCTTGCGTATCGAAGCGCTCGTTCATCATCGTCTCGATCACCTCGGTTTCCAGGCGGAACACCTCTTCTTCCGCGTAAGCGGCGACGCCGACGAAATAGACGTCGATGATGCCCCGGCGCTGCGGCTGCAGCGTCGCGTGCGCGCGCGCGGGGGGCGTTGCGGTCGCGACCGGGCGGTCGAGCATCGGCGCGGGATTGTTGAGCGGGGTCGGCGTGCGCCCGTGCG
>JACMMK010000189.1 GCA_014379045.1 Burkholderiales bacterium | reverse complement strand
TCGTCGGCGCAGCGCGCCGGGACTAGCGCGCCTGGAAACCGTCGATGCAGGCGGCCGGCGCATCGACCCGACGCACAGGCGGCGCGACGAGCGGCTGCCGCGTTATCTCTGGTTGATCGCGTTCATCGCGCTGGCGCTAGCGATCGCGCGTCCGCAGGCGGTATTGCCGCTGCCTACACGCCTCGAATCGGTGATCCTTGCGGTCGACGTCTCGGGCAGCATGCGCGCCACCGATCTCAAACCGAACCGGATCGCCGCGGCGCAGGAGGCCGCCAAGGCGTTCATCCAGGACCAGCCCGAGCACGTGCGGATCGGCGTGGTGGCGGTCGCCGGCACGGCGGCGCTGACGCAGTCGCCGACTCGCAACCGCGAAGAGCTCGTGGCGGCAATCGACCGTTTCCAGTTGCAGCGCGGCACCGCGCTGGGCGCCGGGCTGCTGATCGCGCTGGTGACGATGCTGCCGGACTCGGGCATCGATACCGACGCGGTCATGAATGGTCGCGCGGCACAACCCGCGCTGCCCGACCCTTTGAAGAAAAGCGCCGGCGAGCCGTTCAAGCCGGTGCCGCCCGGGTCGAACAGCCAGGCGGCGATCGTGCTGCTCTCGGACGGCCAGAGCAACACGGGTCCGGAAGTCCTGAAGATCGCCGAGCTCGCAGCCGAGCGCGGCGTGCGCATCTTCACCGTCGGCATGGGCACGCCCGAGGGCATCACGTTGTCCGCTGAAGGCTGGTCGATGCGCGTGCGCCTGGACGAAGACGTGTTGAAGAAGGTCGCAGCGGTCACCGAAGGCGAGTACTTCCGCGCGGCCAACACGAAAGAGTTGAGCGACATCTATCGCGGTCTGTCGCGCCAGCTCACGTTCGACAAACAGCAACTCACCGAGATCACGGCGCTGTTCGTCGGCTTGGCGGGCCTGCTGATGGCGACGGCAGCGGTGCTGTCGATGGCGCGCTTCGGGCGGATCCTGTAGTGCGCTCGCCGACGAGTACCCGCTAAGCCCGCCTCGCGGCTGCGCAATCGGGCGCAGGCGGACCGGGGCAAAGTCACGGCCCCTCGGTGTCGTCTATCGGGCTGAGGAAGGACGTTCACGCTGGACACCGACACTGACCTGCACACCCTCGGCGCGGCCGCACTCGCGCGCCGCATCCGTCTCGGTGAGCTGTCCTCGCGCACGTTGGTCGAGCACTGCCTCGCGCGCATCGCGCGCTTCAATCCGCAACTCAATGCGATCGTATGCCTGCGTGTCGAAGAAGCGCTCGCCAGCGCCGATGAGGCCGATACCGTGCTGCGTGCGGGCCGGTGCCTCGGACCACTGCATGGTGTGCCGGTCACCATCAAGGAATGCTTCGACTGGACCGGTACGCCGTCCACCTTCGGGCGCCCGGAACGGCTAGGCCATCGTGCCGCCGAGAATGCCGTCGCAGTTGCGCGGCTGCTCGCGGCCGGGGCGATCGTGCTCGGCAAGACCAATGTGCCGCTCGACCTGGCCGACTGGCAGACGTTCAATGCCGCCTACGGAGCAACGATGAACCCCTGGGACACCGGGCGTTCGCCTGGAGGCTCTTCCGGTGGCGCCGCGGTCGCGCTCGCTGCCGGCTTCAGTGCACTGGAGATCGGCAGCGACAACAGCGGTTCCATTCGGATGCCTGCGCATTTCTGCGGGGTGTACGGGCACAAACCGACCTGGGGCATCGTACCGGTGCGCGGCCATGCGCTGGAACCGGGGCTTCCGCCGGATGATGTGAATGTGGTCGGGCCGCTCGCGCGCAACGCCGAAGATCTGGACCTCGCCATGCGTTTGCTTGCCGGCGTGGATGGCATCGCCGCGCGCGCGTGGCGGCTGCAACTGCCCGAGCCGGACCTCCCGCCGCTGGACGAGTGCCGGATTGCGGTCATCACCGGCCACGCCGACTTTCCGGTGGATGCAGACACCACCCGCGCCGCGCTCGACGTCGCGGCTCGGTTCAGCGAGCATGGCGCGCACGTCACGCTGGATCCGCCATTGCCGATCCCCGGCCACGCGTACATTGAGTTGTTCCTTGCGCTCGCCCGAGGCTCGACCTCTTTCCGCCGCGACCGCACCTCGATTGCGTCGCTCGCGCCCGCCGCCGCCGCACTGGATCCCGACGACCGGGGAGTCGAAGCCCTGATGTTGCGCAGCCTCACCCAGTCGCATCGCGACTGGCTCGAGCGCAACGCCGAACGCCAGCGGTTGCGCGAGGCGTGGGAAGCCTTCTTTCAAAGGCACCATGCGCTGATAGCGCCGGTATCGCCGACGCCGGCCTTCCCGCACATGCATGCGTTGCCCAAGTCGCTCCACCGCCTCGACGTGGATGGAACGTCGCGTCCCGCGTCGGACACTTACTTCTGGATTGGCCTGGCGTCGGCAGCCAACCTGCCGGCCACGGCGATTCCCGCAGGGCGCTCGACGCGCGGCCCCGGACAGTCCTGCCCCGCTGGCCTCCCGATCGGACTGCAGGTGATCGGTCCCGAGTACGCCGACCTGCGCTGCATCGCGCTCGCGCGCGTCCTCGAGACCATCCACCGCCGATTCGATCCGCCCCCTGGCTACGAGTGACCGCTACGGCAAGGCGCCATCGCAACGCCTCACTCCGGCTTGATGCCGGCGAACTCGACGATCTTCCGCAGCTGCTCGGCGTCGCTGCGCATCGTCGCGCCCATTTCAGTGGCGCTTACGAATGCAACTTCCAGGCCGCCGCCGGCGACCCTCTGCACGACCTCGGGCAGCGTCATCACCTTGCGCAGATCGGCCTCGATCTTCGCGACGACGTCCGGCGGGGTCGCGGCAGGCGCCATGAAGCCATAGTAGACGCTGCTCGCATAGTCCTTCAGCTCAGGAACCCCGGACTCGCGGAAGGTCGGCACGTCGGGCGCCGACGGCGATCGGTTGCGCGAGGTGATCGCGAGAATCTTCAGACGCCCGGCGGCCTGGTGCGGCAGCAGGGTGTTCAGCGAGGAGATCACCGTGTCGACCTGGCCCCCGACCGCGTCCGCGACCGCCGCCGCGCAGCCGCGGTACGGGATGTGCAGCGCCGCCAGCTTCGCCTGGAACTTGTACAACTCGAACGCGAAATGATGCGAGGTCGCGATGCCGCAGGTGGCGTACGACAACTTGCCCGGGTTGGCGCGCATGTTCGCGGTGAACGCGCGCAGGTCGGCCTCCTTCACCCGCGGATGCACCGCGAGCGCCATCGGCGACACGGTGACCAACGCCACCGGCGCGAGGTCCTTGAACAGGTCGAACGGCAGCTTCGAATACAGTGCGACATTGATCGGCTGGGCCGCCGAGGCGAGCAGCAGCGTGTAGCCGTCGGCCGGCGCCCGCACCACCGCCTCGACACCGATGTTGCCGCCGGCGCCGATACGATTCTCCACCACCACCTGCTGCTTCCACACGTCCGACAGCCTTTCGGCCAACACCCGGGCGGTGAAGTCGGCCGCACCGCCGGCCGAGAAGGTAACGATCACCCGTACCGGCTTGGTGGGAAATGCCGGCTGCGCCTGGGCCGTGGCCGCCACCGCACTCATCGAGGCGGCGGCGATCAGGCCGCGGGCGAACCTGGAAATCGGGATCATGGGTGACTCCTGCTGACGAGCGTGCCGCTGGCGTCGACGAACAGCCGGGCGGATTCGAGCGGTACGCCGTTCAGGCGATCGAGCATCCAGTCGGCGCTCATCGCCGGCGGGTTCGGTCCGAGCACGGTCGACGGCACAGTGCCCACCGAGTGGCGCGACTCCTGATAGACGACCAGCTGCGTCGGGCCGCGCATCGCATCGAGCGTGCGCCAGGCCCATTCCACGGGACAGAGTTCGTCACGTTCGCCGGCGACGCAGAGAAACGGCATCCGGATGCGTTTCGCATGCGGTGCCAGCGTCATCGTGCGGCGCATGCGGTCGAAGCGTGTCTCGTCGGTGAATCCCGACATGTACATGAAGCGGTGCTTGAAGGTCGGCGATGCCTTCTGGAAGATCGTCTCGCCGCCCGGCTCGAGGCAGATGGAAGTGATCGCAGCCGCCCGGTAGCGCGACTCCCAGGCGGCAGCAAGGGTCGCAAAGAACGACCCGAAGCTGTTGCCGATTATGCCGATGCGCTGCGCATCGACTTCAACGCGCTGGTGCAGCCAGTCGAAGGCCGCCTTGCCGGTGGCCTTCCATGCGGCCATGCTGAACGGCACGCCGCCGAGCACCGCCTCGTATTGTCCCGGACCCTCCAGGACCAGCACGGCGATGCCGCGCGACAACCAGCGGTCCCCGGCCAGCGCAATGTTGGCCTCCTTGAAACCGTCCATCCCCGGGATCGACACGATCGCCGGCACGCGTGCGCCCCGGAAGCCGTACGGCAGATGGAACCAGCCTGGCAGCCGACCGCCGCCGGGCAGCTGGACCCAGGCGGCCTCGACCTGATGGTCCGCATTCTTCGCGTAGGCCGCGAAACATTCGCGCTTGCGCACGTTGTTCGCCAGGTTGTGCGCATCGTTCGTCAGCAGTGTCCATTGAGAGGCGGCCCAGAACACCGAAGCGACGAAGTAATTGTCGCGCGCGGTCACCGCATGGCCCGCCGCTTCGGCCATCCGCGCTACGGCTTCGCGCCTGCGCGCCACCGACTCGAATGCCGGATTGATGTCGCTGTATTTCTGCACGCGGCTACGTACAGAGGCGAGATCACCGGCAGCGATCGGCCCGCAAGCGGTCGCATAGCTGTTGAGACGGGGCTGGTCCCACTCGACCCCGATCGAACGAATCGTGCTGTCGATCAGCCAGCGCTGTTCTTCCATGCGCCGGACATACGGCTCGGTAGGTTCCAACGACGCCCTGCGCGGTACCGGTTTCTTCCTGGTCTCGCTCATCGAACTCCCTCGCAGACATCGCCGCGAGGCTGACCGAGCCCCGATGGGCTGTCAAGGCGCGAGGGGTAGCCGCTGGCATACTCGGAGCCGAGCCACCACGGCGCGCAGGGAAGGCAAGCGGTTGAACGATCCGGTTCCATTCGACAACCCTGCCGGCACGCGCTCGGCGCTCATCGGCCTGGGCATCGATCGGGTCGAGGATGCGAGGCTGCTGCGCGGCGAGGGTGCATTCGTCGACGACTTGCGTCGGCCCGGCATGCTGCATGCCGTGGTCTTGCGCAGCCCCGTCGCGCACGCGCGGGTGCTGCGCGTCGATGTCACGGCGGCGCGCACGATGCCGGGTGTACACGACGCGTTCGCCGCCGCTGAGGTGACCGAGTACTGCAACGGGACGATGCCGCATATCCCGATGCTGCTCGACCCGCTGCCCGAGGCGACCACGTTCCTGCAGCCGGTGATCGCGCACCTGAAGGTGCGCTACGTCGGCGAACCGCTGGCGGTGGTGGTGGCGCAGACGCAGGCACTCGCCGAAGACGCACTCGAAGCCATCGTCGTCGAGATCGAGTCACTGCCTGCGGTGGTCGATGGGGGGCTGGACGCTGGCGATGAAGTGCCCCTGTTCGAGCCGGCAGCCACGAACCGGGTCGTGCGCCTCGATGCGCTGCGCGGCGATGCCGATGCAGCCTTCGCAACTGCACCCTTCGTGCGACGCGAGCGCTTCGAGGTGCATCGCCACTTCGCCGCGCCGATCGAGCCGCGCGGCCTGCTCGCCCATCGCGAACCTGACAGCGGCAGGCTGGTCGTCTCGGGCGCGGCAAAGATGCCGTTCGCCAACCGCCGCATCCTCGCCGGCCTGCTGGGCCTTCGCGAAGACGTCATCGACCTGCTCGAAGCCGATACCGGAGGCGCGTTCGGCCAGCGCGGCGAGTTCTACCCCGAGGACTTCCTGGTGCCGTTCGCGGCGTTGCGCTGCGGCTATCCGGTGAAGTGGATCGAAGACCGGCGCGAGAATCTGATCGCTGCCAACCATGCGCGCGAAGCGGCGTGCGAACTCGAGATCGCCTGTACCCTCGACGGCACCGTGCTCGCCCTGCGCGGCCGCGTGGCCACTGACATCGGTGCCTACCTGCGCACCACCGGCCTCGCGCAGTCGCGCAACATCGCACAGGTATCGACCGGGCCGTACCGTATTCCGTCCGTCGCGGTCTCGGTAGACGTGCGCGTGACGAACAAGACCCCGTCGGGCCCGTACCGCGGTCCGGGCCGCTTCGAGACCGACTTCTTCCGCGAGCGGCTGTTCGACATCGTCGCCGGCGAACTCGGCATCGACCGGGTCGCTTTTCGTCGGCGCAACCTGCTGTGCAGCGACGAGATGCCCTGGGCCTTGCCGACGCTGATGCCGTTCCATGCAGATACCTCGACCGACAGCGGCAACTACGGCGAGACGCTGGAGCGCTGCCTGCAGGTGTTCGACTGGCAGGGGAAGGTCGCACTCGACGGACGGCAGGTGGACGGCCGGTGGCACGGGCTCGGTATCGGCTGCTATATCGAAGGCGGCGGCGCGGGTCCGCGCGAAGGTGCCCGGCTGGTACTCGAAGCCGATGGGCGCGTGTCGGTGTACACCGGGGCATCGCTGGTCGGGCAGGGACTGGAAACCGTGTTCACGCAGATCGCCGCCGATGCACTCGGGCTGCCGATCTCGGCGATCCGGGGCGTGTTCCATGGCTCGACCACCGGCGTGCACGAAGGCTTCGGCAGCTACAGCTCGCGCAGCACCGCGATGGGCGGGTCGGCGATCGTGATCGCTGCGCGGACGCTGCGCGAGATGATCATGTCCGCCGCCACGACGATGCTCGTATGCAACCGGGTGGACCTCGCGCTCGTCGGGGGCGACCGGATCATCGCGCGCGGCGGCCGTTCGCTGTCGCTGGCAGACATCGGGCTGCAGCATGCCGCGACCGGCGGCGTGTGCGCGCATGGAAGCTTCGCGAGTACGAACCGCACCTACAGCTACGGTGCGCATGCAGCCCATGTCGCGGTGGACCCTCGCACCGGTGCGATCGAAGTGATCGACTATGTCGCCGTGGAGGACGTCGGCCGGATCATCAACCCGCGCACGCTCGAAGGACAGGCGCTCGGCGCGATCGTTCAGGGGCTGGGCGGCGTGTTCCTGGAACGGCTTGCCTACGACAGCCAAGGGCAACTGCAGACCGGATCGCTCGCCGACTATCTGTTGCCCACGGCAACCTGCTTCCCGCGGATCCGGATCGTCGCGCTGGAGAATTATCCGACGCCCCACAACCCGCTGGGCGCAAAGGGCGCAGGCGAAGGCGGCATCATCCCGGTGGGGGGCGTGATCGCGAACGCGGTGTCGGCGGCGCTGGCGCGGCTCGGGGTATCGGTGACGGACCTGCCGTTGTCGCCCTCCCGCGTGTGGACGCTGATCGGGCGCAGATCATGAGGCGATCGATACGGGATCAGTCCACCGTCGCGCCCGACTCCCGAACCGCCTGCCCCCATTTGATGCCCTCGCTGCGGATGAACGCGGCAAACGCTTCCGGCGTGCTGGTCACGACCGGAGAACCTTGAGCTTCGAGCGTCGCCTGAAGATCAGGCGACGTTACCGCCTTGATGAACTCCTGGTTCACCCGATTGACCAGCGGCTGCGGCAGACCGGCAGGACCGAGCACGCCATACCAGGCGGCCATGTCGAATCCCGGCAGTCCGGATTCGGCCAGCGTCGGCACATCAGGCAGTGCGGACAGCCGTCGGCCAGTACTGACTCCGAGCATCCGCGCCCGGCCCGCCTTGCTTTGCCCCAGACCCACGACGATCGAGTCGAACACCGCCTGAACACTGCCGCCCAAGAGCGCGGGAATGATCTCGGCGGACCCTTTGTAGGGCACGTGCGTAAGTTGGATCCCCGACTGCTTCGCAAGACTCGCCATGACAAGGTGCGAGGTGCTGCCGTTGCCGACCGAGGCATAGTTCAACGTACCGGGCCGGGCCCTGGCATCAGCCACGAAGTCTGAAACCGATTTGTAGGCACTTCCCGCGTTCACCATCAGCACCAGTGGCAGGTCAATGATGCGGGTAATCGGCGTGAAGTCCTTGACGGGGTCGTAACGCAGGTTGCGGTACAGCGCGGGGTTGGTTGCCAGCGCGCCGGTAGCGGAGAAAAGCAAGGTATAGCCATCCGGCGTTGCCCGCGCAGCATCGGTCGCCGCAAGACTGCCGCCTTGTCCGGGTCGGTTCTCGACAATCATGGTCCAGCCTGCCGTTTCACCGAGCTTCTGGTTTATCTGGCGAATGATCGTGTCAGGGGCGGTTCCCGGTGGAAATCCGATCAGGATGCGTACGGGCTTCGACGGATACACCTGCGCCATCGCCGTCGTTGCACTCCCGGCCACGGCAATGATTGCAGCCAGAGCCACCGCCCCCGCAGAAAGATCGCGCGCAGTGCTCATCACCCATCTCCTCCGTTAATGATCGAAGGACTCCCAGGGACGATGGGTGAGCCCGACTCGGTTACGTCGATCCCGTCACCTTTCAGGTGACGGGGCCCTCGCGGCGGGCCTCGCGTGCTCATCGTCCATCTCCTCCGTTAATGATCGAAGGACTCCCAGGGACGATGAGTGATCCCGACTCGGTTACGTCGATCCCGTCACCTTTCAGGTGACGGGGCCCTCGCCGCGGGCCTCGCGTGCTCACCGCTCCTCCCGTGTCCAGCAGTCGACGATCTCGGTGGTGGCAGCGACTTCGCCGTAGAAGCGATGCACGAGGCGCAGGGTACGTTCATGCGCTTCTTCGGAGTACGTGGTCGTGCAATCGGAAGTGAGCACCACGTAGTAGTCCTTGACGAAGGCGGAGCGCACCGTGCTCTCGACGCAGATGTCGGTGGCCATGCCGGTCACCACGACCGTCCGTATGCCCCTGCCTCGCAGCACCATGTCCAGACCGGTCCCTTCGAACGCGCAGTAGCGGCGTTTCTGAACGACCATGTCTGCTGCAGCCGGCGCGAGGTCTGCGCAGATCTGCGCGTTCCAGGAGCCCTCGCGGCACTGATCCTCCGGACGCCCGCTACGTCGTCTGCGCAAGTCCTGTTCTTTCCATACATCGGAGATGTACTGGTCGGTATCGGAGTTGTAGACCGCCTGCACGTAGATCACCTGCACGCCGGCGGCCCGCGTCTGTTGCAGGAAACGCCTGACGCGTGGCACGAGCGCACGCGCAGAAGACAGGTCGTCGCCCTCCCGCCCACGCAGGCCACCATCCTCGATGAACTCGTTCTGCATGTCGACCACCAGAACGGCGGTGTGCGACGGAGCAACCTTCTTCGCAAGAGTATCGAGCATGATCTGCCGTCGTGGATATCGCTTAGCCGATCGCGGTTGCAAGGTCCGTGCCATTGCGCAGCCCACGCGCAGCGAACTCACGCGCTAGCCCGCGCCCCTGCGCAACAACGCCCGCGCAGCGTCGAGCACCACGTTGATCGCGGCTGTATCGACGTGCCGGTGCGTGACCAGCCGCAGCTGCCGTTCGACGCCGTAGGCGCCGACGCGCACGCCGCGTGCGGCCATCCCGCGTTCCCACGCCTGCGCATCGAGCGGGCTCGCTGCGACATCGACGCGGACGATATTGGTTTCGATCCTGGTCGGGTCGACCAGGCGCGGATCGAGTTCGGCGAGCCCCTCCGCGAGCTGTTTGGCGGTCGCGTGATCCTCACCGAGCCGGCTCGCCATGCGCTCGATCGCGACGATGCCGGCCGCGGCAAGCGGCCCTGCCTGGCGCAGGTTGCCGCCGACCATCCGGCGGTAGCCGCGCGCGACCTCGATGAAGGCGGACGAACCGCACAGCATCGATCCTACCGGGGCAGACAGCCCCTTCGAGAGGCAGAAGTTGACCGAGTCGGCATACTGCGCGATGACGTCCACCCCGACGCCGAGCGCCGTTGCCGCGTTGAACAGGCGCGCACCATCGACATGCACCGGCACGTTGTGCTGTTGCGACAGTTGCCATACCGCTGCCATCAACGACAGCGGCAGCACCGCACCGCCCGCCTGATTGTGCGTGGTCTCGAGCTGGATCAACGCCGAGCCGACCCGGTTGCGGCCGACGCCGGGCGCGCGGATCGCCGCGCGCAGTGCATCGAAGTCGGGCGCACCCCGGTGCCCCGGCAGCGGCCGGTAAAAGAGTCCCGCCAACGCGCCGATGCCGCCGAGTTCGGAGGTGAGGGTGTGGGAGGTCGCTTCGAGCAGCAGTTCACCCGCGCGCCCGGTGTGGGCGAGGATCGCGACCAGATTTGCCATCGTGCCGCTGGGCAGGAACAACCCGGCGGCTTTGCCGCAGCGCTCGGCGGCGAGCGCTTCGAGCCGCACGACGGTCGGGTCGCCATCACGCGAATCGTCACCGAAGCTCGCGCTCGCCATCGCCGCGAGCATCTCGTCGGTGGGTCGGGTGACCGTATCACTGCGCAGGTCGATCGGCTCGGGCATACTCGTTTGCATCATCGGGTGGTAGGGCGGGGCTGCGACGGTTTCTGGTCGGATGCTAGTCCGCGCCCGGGCTTCTCGCCACCCCCGGCGGGTTCACGATGGAGAGGTTAGATGCAGCACACGCCGGTTTCAGCGAGCCCGCGCACCCTCGCCCTTGCGCGCTTCGATGGCGGGAGGGTGTTCGCGATCACGCTCGCCCTGGCCTGCGCGATGGCCCAGTCGCCGTCGGCGCAGGCGCAGGCCTGGCCCGCAAAACCGCTGCGCTGGATCGTCCCGTTCCCGCCGGGCGGCGGCAACGATTCGGTCGCGCGCTCGGTCGGACAGCACCTGTCGGAAGCGTTGCGCCAGCAGGTGGTGATCGACAACCGTGCCGGCGCAGGCGGGGCGATCGGCGCCGACCTCGCGGCG
>JACMMK010000188.1 GCA_014379045.1 Burkholderiales bacterium | reverse complement strand
CGCGGCGGCGCGCGGCGCGGTCCCAGGTTCCGACAACCCGGCGCGCCCGCCACGCATCATTTCCGGCAACAGGTCCGGGCGCATCGTGCCGACGACCAACCACAACCCGAGGGCGATCGTCACCGTCTGGGCGAACAGCAGCCACAACCTGCGCATGAATCGAATCTCCGCATGAGGATGGGCGAATCGATGCTCGACCGTTTCGCCTGTCCGGTGAGGCTACCATCGGATCTGCAAACGGGTATTCGCCCACGTGTCGTTCGATCTTAATGCACACCGCCTCGATGCACCGTCAAGCGCTTGCCGATCACATCCACCAACTGCTCGACGCCGGACGCATCGATGATTATTGTCCGAACGGACTGCAGGTCGAGGGACGTGCCGAGGTACGCACGATCGTCACCGGCGTGACCGCCTCGCTGGCGCTGATCGAGGCCGCCGTCGCGCTGCGCGCCGACGCGCTGCTGGTGCATCACGGCCTGTTCTGGCGCGGCGATTCGGGCTGTCTGACGGGTTACCGGCGCGCGCGGGTTGCGTGCGTGCTCGCCGCCGAGATCAACCTCTACGCCTATCATCTGCCGCTCGACATTCACCTCGAACTCGGCAACAACACGCAACTCGGCCACCGCCTCGGCATCGCGCGTACCGGCAGCCTTGACGCGAAGGGTTTGATTGCCCTGGGCAGTCTCGCCGAAGCGACCGCATTGGGTGTGCTGGGCGAGCGCGTCGCCACAGCGCTCGGTCGGCAGCCGCTGCTGATCGGCGACCCCGCGCGACCGATCGCGCGCGTCGGCTGGTGCACCGGCGCCGGCCAACGCTTCATCGAGGACGCGTGGCCGCATGTCGACGCGTTCATCACCGGCGAGGTGTCCGAGCAGACGGTCCATGTCGCGCGCGAATGCGGCGTGGCGCTGATCGGCGCCGGGCATCATGCGACCGAACGCTACGGCGTGCAGGCGCTCGGTGCGCATCTGGCGGCCAGGTTCGGCCTCGAACATCGCTTCGTCGACATCGACAACCCTGCCTGAGCCGTCCGCTCGGATCGTTTCCCTCAACATCGGGCATCGGGTTGTTGCAGTGCGTATGCGGGCGGATCGCCTCTGGAATTCGGGGCGATTCGGGTACAATTCCGCGGTTATGGTATTGGCAGAGGTAGTGACTGGAATGAGTAATTCACCTTCGATTACGGCGCCTGCCGGTGACTACAAACCGGCGGGTTCTACCGCCGGTACGGCCGGTGGCATCGGTGCGCCGATGAGCGCCCGGCGCAAGTTTCTGATGGGGGCGACCTCGGCCGTCGGGGCCGTGGGGACAGCCGCGATCGTTGCCCCGTTCGTCGCCAGCTGGTTTCCCAGTGAACGCGCAAAAGCCGCCGGTGCGCCGGTCGAGGTCGAGATCGGCACGATCGAGCCCGGGATGCTGGTGCGCGCCGAATGGCGCGGCCAGCCGGTGTGGATCGTCAAACGCACGCCCGAGATGCTGGCCACGCTCGACAACATCAAGGGTCGGCTCGCCGACCCGGATTCGAAGTCGCCGCAACAGCCGAGCTATGCGCAGAACGCCACGCGCTCGATCCGCCCTGATCTGCTCGTGCTGGTCGGGATCTGCACCCACCTCGGATGCTCGCCGACCGATCGGCTGCAGCCTGCCAGCGACTGGGTGGGCGGTTTCTATTGCCCCTGCCACGGTTCGATTTTCGACCTCGCCGGTCGCGTCTTCAGCGGCATGCCGGCGCCGACGAATCTGGTGGTTCCGCCCTACATGTTCGTGAACGACAATCGCCTGAGGATCGGCGAAGACAGCAAGGGGGCATAAGCGTCATGAGTCGAATTGCAGCAGCCGGACAAGGCCTTCTGGAGTGGGTCGATGCGCGCTTCCCGCTCGTATCGACATGGAAGTACCACATGTCCGAGTACTACGCGCCGAAGAACTTCAACTTCTGGTACTACTTCGGCTCGCTCGCGGTGGTCGTGCTGGTTCTGCAGATTCTCACCGGCATCTTCCTCACGATGAATTACAAGCCCGATGCGAATCTCGCGTTCGGTTCGGTCGAATACATCATGCGCGACGTGTCCGGCGGCTGGTTCATCCGCTATGCCCATTCGACCGGGGCATCGATGTTCTTCATCGTCGTCTATCTGCACATGATGCGGGCGCTGTTGTACGGCTCGTACCGCAAGCCGCGCGAGCTGCTGTGGATCCTCGGCTGCATGATGTATCTGCTGCTGATGGCCGAAGCCTTCCTCGGTTACCTGCTGCCGTGGGGGCAGATGTCGTTCTGGGGCGCGCAGGTGATCGTGAACCTGTTTTCGTCGGTGCCGTTCATCGGGCCCGATCTCGCGGTGTGGATCCGCGGTGACTTCCTGGTCTCCGATGCGACGCTGAACCGCTTCTTCGCGCTGCACGTGATCGCACTGCCGCTCGTGCTGGTCGGTCTGGTGTTCCTGCACCTGGTCGCACTGCACGAGGTGGGGTCGAACAATCCCGACGGCATCGAGATCAAGAAGAAGAAAGATCCGGTGACCGGTCGGCCGCTCGACGGCATTCCGTTCTTCCCGTACTACATCGTGAAGGACCTGATCGGCATCGTCGTGTTCCTGATGGTGTTCGCCGCGATCCTGTTCTTCGGTCCCGAGATGGGTGGGTACTTCCTCGAGTACAACAACTTCCTGCCCGCCGACCCGCTGCAGACGCCTGCGCACATCGCGCCGGTGTGGTACTTCACACCGTTCTACGCGATGCTGCGCGCGGTGCCGGCGATGATGGGTACGCAGTTCTGGGGCGTGCTAGTGATGGGTGCGGCCGTCATCATCCTGTTCTTCCTGCCCTGGCTCGACCGCAGCCCGGTGCGCTCGATCCGCTACAAGGGGCCGATCTTCAAGGCGGCGTTGACCGTGTTCGTCGTGAGCTTCCTGATCTTGGGCTACCTGGGGGTGGCGACGACCGACGTCTGGGGCAAGGTGCCTGATGCGTTGCCATTGATCGGCGGGGTCGAGGTCGCGACGCTCGTTTCGCGGGTGTTGACGCTCGCCTACTTCGCATTCTTCCTCGCCATGCCGTGGTACAGCGCGATCGACCGGACCAAGCCCGAGCCCGAGCGGGTGACCGGATGAGCGCGACCCGCTGGCATCAGACCCGCATCGGGCGCGTCCTCCTCGGCGTGACGGCGGTCCTGATCGCGACGTTGGCGAATCCGCTTACGGGACGCGTGCTGGCATCGAGTTCGGAGTACCCGAACCTCTCGGCGCCGGTCGATCTGCGCGACACGGTGTCGTTGCAACGCGGCGCGCACCTGTTCATCAACTATTGCAGCGGTTGTCACAGCGCCAATCACATGCGCTTCAACCGGCTGACCGAGATCGGTCTCACGGAAGAGCAGATCAAGGAATACCTGCTGTTCGGCACCGACAAGGTCGGCTCGCCGATGACCATTGCGATGCGACCCGCCGATGCGAAAGAGTGG
>JACMMK010000187.1 GCA_014379045.1 Burkholderiales bacterium | reverse complement strand
CGTCGAGTTGCGCCCGCATCGCGTCGTTCGGTGCAAGCGTCTCGTGCGCCGGGGCGCGCCCGCTCGCATGGCGGACGATCTCGTGTTCACCCAATGCCTCGATCGATCCGCGCGCGCCGAACACGTGCACGCGCCAGTACATCGGCGACGCGCGCACGCTCGCCAGCACGCCGCTCACCTGGCGCCCCTCGCCTGCGTCGAGACGGTACAGCGCGCACACCGAATCGAGCGGTGCGGGTGGCGGCTTGCGCTCGACGATCTGCGCGACGACGCGCTGCGCCGGACCGATCAAACAGGTGAACGCATCGACGATATGCAAGCCGGCGCCGGTCAGTCCGGCCCCGGGCGACTCCGCCGGCGATTCGCGCCAGCCGCCGACGACATTGTTCGAATGCTCGTTGCTGAAGTGGCCTTCGATGTGCAGCACCTCGCCCAGTTCGCCGCTTTCGACGACCTGGCGCAGTGCGCGCATCGACGGCCAGAACCGCCGCAAATGTCCCACCCCGAGGACGACGCCGGCACGATTGCACGCGTCGATCATCGCGCGCGCATCGATGAGCGTCAGCGCCAGCGGCTTTTCGCAGAACACCGCCTTGCCCGCGCGCGCGCACGCTTCGACCTGGGCGCGATGCAACGAATGCGGCGTCGCGAGCACGATCGCGCGGATGGCCGCGTCGTCGAGCGCATCGTCGAGATCGGCGGATAGACGCAGGCCGTGTTCATCGGCGAACGCGCGATTCGCCTCCAGAGCGGGGTCGATCGCGCGCACGAAGCGCAGCGCGCGCGCCTCGCCCGCGGCCTGCATCGATTTCACGTGGCCGCGACCCCACCGCCCCAGGCCGACGATCGCTGAATCGATCGCGCGCGCGTGGTTCGTCATGAGCCCTCGCCCTCCTTCATAACCGGTACAACCGGGCCGCGTTGTCGTGGAAGATCGCCTGCCGCTCGGCCGTACTTCGGTGCACCAGACATTCAAGGATGACCTCGACCAGCCGGTCGTAGGTCGTCCAGAGTTTCTCGATCGGAAAGTTGCTGCCGAACAGGCAGCGCTCAGCGCCGAAGCGCGTGAGCGTCTCGTCGATCACCGGCTGCCAAAGCTCGACCGAGCAGGAATGTTCGAAGGTACCCAGCCCGGACAGCTTGACCGAGACGTTCGGACACTCGGCGAGCAGCGACATGCCTTCGCGCCAGCGCGCCCAGCCGTCTGCGCTGCGCTCCTCGAGCATGCCGGCATGCAGCAGCACGAACTCGACCCGCGGATAGGCGCGCGCGAGTTTCGCCGCGTCAGTCATCTGCGCGGCGAAGATCTGCAGTTCGAACAGCAGCCGGCGCTGCTCGACCTCGCGCAGCCCGGTGCGCCACGCCGCATCGTTCATCAGGTCGGGGCGCGCAGCGAAGCGATACGCCGGATTTTCGTGCCAGTGCAGCTGTTGCCGGATGCCGTGAAGATTGCCGGCGGCCATCAATCGGTCGAGCCGGCTCGCGACATCGTCGGCCGCCAGATCGGCGAAGCCGACGCTCGCGTGCGGAAACCCGTGCCGCACCGCCAGCGCATCGACCCATTCGATCTCCTCGATCTCCTCGCCGGGCGCGACGTTGACCTGGATATACACCGACTTGACCACCCCTTGCGGAACGACTTCACCGAGATAATCGTCGATCGGGTAATCCCGGCGAAGCGGCTCGTAGTCGCCGAAGATGCGCGGTTGCGCCGGACCGTTCAGCCAGGGTGTATGCGCAAGACGCCACAGATGGTGATGCGCGTCGATGATCGGCGGTCGGTTCATGGCGTTCGGTTCAGGGCGTTCGGGGTCGGGTGCTCACAACTCGCATCGGCTACTCCGGTTGGATGCCCGCGTCGCGGATCTGCTTCACCCAGCGCGGCACCTCGACGCCGACGAACTTCGTGAACTCGTCGGGCCCCATCGCGGCCGGGTCGACGCTGAGCCCGGCGAGGCGCTGTCCGACCTCGGGCCGGTTCAGCGCCTTGATCGCCGCGTCCGAAAGTCTCTGCACGGCTTCGCGCGGTGTACCTGCCGGCGCCATCATCCCCCACCAGATGGTGATCTCGAAACCAGGCAGATCCTCGGCGAGCGTCGGCAGTTCCGGGGCCAGCGCCGATCGGGTACGCGACGTGATGCCGAGCAGCTTCAGCTTGCCCGCCTTCCACTGGCCGATGCCCGCGGTGAAGTCGGTGAACGTGAACGCGATCTGCCCGCCAACCACTTCGCCGACCGCGATCGGAATGCCCTTGTACGGCACCTCGACGAACGTGACCCCGCCGAGCGAACGCAGCAGCCCGAGCGACACCTGCGCGCCGCCCGAGCCGAATCCGCCGGACAGCTCGCCGCGTTTCGCCTTTGCCACCGCAATGAACTCCTTCGCATTCGACGCCGGGAAATCAGAGCGCACGGCAAGGATCAGCGACGACTGCGCGAGCCGTGCCACATAAGCGAAGTCCTTCAGCGGATCGTACTGCAGCTTCTTGAACAGGCCGACGTTCGCGGCCTGCGTCGTGTTGGTGCCCATCAGCAGCGTGTAACCGTCAGGGGTCGCACGCGCTACTTCGGTCGCTGCAATCGTGCCCTGGGCACCGGCCCTGTTCTCGACCACGATCGGCTGTCCGAGCGTCTCCTGCATCGGGGCGGCCAGCAGACGCGCGAGCGCATCCGGCCCCGCGCCGGGCGGAAACGGCACGAGAATCCGCACCGGTTTCGTCGGGAACGACTGCGCGCCGGCCGGCGCCACCGATACGTCGCTTGCCGCGACGATGATGAACGCAGACGCAACAGCAAACCGCGCGAATCGGGTGCTCGACATTCTCCAGGCCATCGCATCCTCCGGTACACGGGCGTGTTGTAATTGTCGTGGAGCCATCGTCCACACCGCGTTGACCAAAGCTTACCTTGCGTCGTCGCACGGGTGCAACGTGCCCGCCGCCGGTGCTCGCCGCCGGCCGCGCACGCCGATCAACGGACCTACCCACTTACCCCCGAAAACTTGGAGACCTGAGATGAGCGAGAGATCCGCTGCACTGGGAGATGCTCTATGCGCCCGTGACCGCGCCGCAGGTCGACGATTGACGGAAGATCTCTTGCCCCGCTCGCGATCATCCGCCCGGACGATCTGCGCTCTCGGGCTGCACCCGACGCCCAATCTGAAGGAGGATCAATGGACACAGACGACCTGTATCAACGCGGCCTCGCGCTGCGCCGCCAACTGTTCGGCGCCGAAACCGTCGCACGTCGGATGGATGCGCTGGGCGAGTTCGGCCAGCCGCTGCAGCACATCGTCAACGCCTATTCGTATGGCGACGTGTGGAGCCGTCCGCAGCTCGACCAGCGCTCGCGCAGCCTGGCGATGATCGGCATCACTGCGACGCTCAATCGCCCGAACGAGCTCAAGGTCCATGTCGAGGGGGCACTCAACAACGGCGTGAGCACGGACGAGATCCGCGAGGTACTGCTGTTGGTGGCGATGTACGCCGGACTGCCCGCGTCGATCGATGCGCACAAGGCGGCGCTCGAGGTGTTCGCACTGCGCGCGGCAAATGCGACGAATACGACCGACCCGCGCAGCTGACGGCTTCGGTCGCAGCGGGAGGTAAACGCGGGTCTGGCCCGCTGATCGGGCATACGCATTGCGAATTTTCAGCGCGACAACGCATGCCAGCTTCGGTGAGCCTCGATGAAAGCATTGACCTATCACTCCACGCACGATGTCCGGGTCGAGACCGTCCCGGATCCCATCCTCGAGCACGACGAGGACATCCTGCTGCGGGTGACCGCGACGGCCATCTGCGGGTCCGATCTGCACCTGTACCGCGGCAAGGTGCCTGGACTGGAATCAGGCGACATCCTCGGTCACGAGTTCATGGGTGTCGTCGAAGACATCGGACCGGCGGTGACCAGGGTCAAGCGGGGTGATCGCGTCGTCGTGCCGTTCACGATCTCGTGCGGCGAGTGCTTTTTCTGCAACCGCTCGCTGTTCGCTGCCTGCGAGACGACGAACCCGGGGCGCGGTGCGATCCTCAACAAGAAGCACATCCGTTCCGGTGCCGGGATGTTCGGATACACGCATCTGTACGGCGGCTATTCGGGCGGGCAGGCGGAGTTCGTGCGGGTGCCGCACGCGAATGTCGGCCCCCTCGTGATTCCTCCGGGGTTGCCTGACGATCAGGTGTTGTTCCTCTCCGATATCCTGCCGACCGGCTATCAGGCCGCGGTGAATGCCGCCGTGGGTCCGGGCTCTACCGTGGCCGTTTTCGGCGCCGGACCGGTCGGCTACATGGCGGCTGCATCGTGCAGGTTGCTCGGTGCCGAACGCATCTTCATGGTCGACCACCACCCGTACCGGCTCGCGTTCGCGCAGCAGGCCTACGGCGTGATTCCAATCAACTTCGACGAGGTCGACGACCCGGCGCAGCTGATCATCGAGCAGACCGACCACCGCGGCGTCGACGCGACGATCGACGCGGTCGGCTTCGAGGCCAAGGGCAGCACCGTGGAAACCGTGATGGCTAACCTGAAGCTCGAGGGATCGAGCGGCGTCGTGTTGCGCCAGGCGATCGCGGCTACCCGCCGCGGCGGGGTCGTCAGCGCGCCGGGCGTCTACGCGGGTTTCATCCACGCGTTCATGTTCGGTGACGCATTCGACAAGGGGCTGACCTTCAAGATGGGGCAGACCCACGCGCAGCAGTGGATGCCGCTGCTGCTCGAACACATCATGAACGGCAAGCTGTCACCCCAGGCGATCATCACGCACCATCTACCGCTGAGCGACGCCGCGCGGGGT
>JACMMK010000186.1 GCA_014379045.1 Burkholderiales bacterium | reverse complement strand
GCGCGGCCGATCTGGCGCAGGTCGCCGGCACGCCCGTCCAGCATGCGTTCATCGGCTCCTGCGGCTCGGGAATGTGGGCGGACCTCGAGATTGCCGCACGCGTGCTCACCGGCCGACGCGTCGCACCCGGAGTGCGCCTGTTCGTCACGCCGGGCACCGAGGCGTCGACCCGACGCCTGCATCGCGAAGGCCTGCTCGATATCTTCCAGGAAGCCGGTGCGGTCGTGATGCCGGCCGGATGCGGCGTCTGCGCCGGCGGTCGCACCGGTCCGGTGACCTCCGGCGAGACGTCGATCTCGACGGCTGCCAACAACGGCGCCGGCCGCTTCGGTGCGAAGGATGCGCAGCTCTACCTCGGCAGTCCCGCAACGGTCGCCGCGTCGGCGGTCGCCGGCCGGATCACCGATCCACGGGAGTTCGTATGACTACGAGGTCGGGTCGTCACGAGTTCCGCGCCCGGTGCAGGGTGTCGACACGGCTCGCGTTGATCGTCGGCTGCGCGTCGACATGGGCGTGCGCGACACAGACGTTCGCGCAGGGCGAGTTCCCGACGCGACCCATCCGCTTCATCGTGCCGTTCACGCCCGGTGGTGCGTCGGACATCCAGGCGCGTCTGATCGGTCAGTCGTTGTCGCCCACGTACGGTCAGAACATCCTGATCGACAATCGCCCCGGCGCTGGCACCGTGCTCGCGACAGAGATCGCGATGCGCACACCGCCGGACGGGCACACCTGGCTGTTCGTGACGACGGCTTTCGTCATCAGCCCGAGTCTGCGTCAGGTGAACTACGATCCGACGAAGGATTTCGCGCCGCTGATCTGGCTGAGCTCGTCTCCGAACATGCTGATCGCGAATGCCGCGTTTCCCGCGAACAGTATCCAGGAGCTGATCCGGCTCGCGCGCAGCAAACCCGATCACATCACCTACGCATCGGCGGGGGCGGGTACCGCCGCCCATGTCTCGATCGAACTGTTGCAGACGATGACCGGGATCAAGCTCACGCACGTGCCCTACAAAGGCATCGCGCAGGCGATGGTCGACCTGATGGCGGGGCAGATCAACCTGCTCGTGACCTCGCCGGTCGCGGCGCTGCCGATCGTCAAGCAGGGCAAGGCGAAGGCGCTGTCGGTGGGCGGCGCGAAGCGCTCGCCGGCCGCGCCCGACGTACCGACGATCGGCGAGCAGGGCGTGCCGGGTTACGAGGCGAGCGCGTTCCAGGGCATCGTGCTGGTCGCGGGCACGCCGCGGCCGCTGGTCGCGCGCATCCATCGGGACATCGACGGGACCGCGCGTGCTCCCGGCGTACGCGACCGGCTCGCCGAGGACGGCTCGGAGTACGTCGGCGGCTCGCCCGAAGCATTTGCCCGACACATCGACACCGAACGCGCCAAGTGGGCGAAGGTCGTACGTGCCTCGGGTGCGAAAGCCGATTGACGGAGGGCAGGCGATGAACAGCACTGAAGCATTCAGCTGGCAGTTGCGCGGGCGGTGCTATCGACTCGGCGACGACGTCCCGCATGCGGGCGGCGTGGTGCCGAACTGGCTGATCTCGGGCCGGTACATGGATCCGAAGGACATCGTGCCGCATCTGTTCGAAGAGACCGATCCGGGGTTTCATCAGCGCTGCCGCGCCGGTGACATCATCGTCACCGGTCGCAACTTCGGTATGGGTCCGAAGATGACCGGCTACATCGCGTTGCGGGCACTCGATCTCGGGCTGGTCTGCGAGACCATGCCGTTCCTCGCCTATCGCGCGGCACTCGGCGTCGGCGTACGCGTCCTCAAGGGGTGCCCGGGCGTGGGCGATCTCTGCGCAACGGGCGACGAGCTAGAGGTTGATTTCGCCACGGGGGGGTTCGTCAATCACACGCGCTCGGTCACGCGCGCGTTCCCGCCACTGCCGCACGCGGTTCGCGATCTAGTGCGGCTCGGAGGCAACGGCGGATGGTTGCGCGATTGGCGGATGCGCCAGCAAGGGGTGGCGAGCGTTGCGACGGCGGTGGACCGGCAGTAGACTCGCGAAGTGTAATCAGCGTTGCAGGACGCTGCTGCGGATTCGTTGCAGCGGTAGGAGAAGGCTTAGAAGAACGCTCGTCGACCCCCAGTTCGAACAAGAACGTGTCGCGACGACGGCTGCGTCGATCGCGTCCACAGACCCGGAGGAATCGCCATGGCGCTCGCTGTCCGCCCGTTGTCCTACGCGTTGGGGGCCGAAGTGCTCGATGTCGATCTGTCGCGACCGCTCACCGAGTCGCGCTTCGGCGAGATCTATCGCGCGTTCCTCGACCACGGCATCCTGCTGCTGCGCGGACAGAAGATCTCGCGCGAACAGCATATCGAGTTCAGTCGACGCTTCGGTGAACTCGATCGGCACGACTCGCTGCCGCGCGACCGACATCCCGAGTATCCCGAGCTGCTGATGGTGAGCAATCTGCCACAGCCCGACGGTGCGCCGTCGAATTCGCGCTACACCGGGCAGCTCTGGCACTCCGATCTGTCGTTCACATTGATGCCGTCGCTCGGTTCGCTGCTGCGCGGGGTTGAAGTGCCACCGGTCGGCGGCGACACCATGTTCGCCAACATGTACTTGGCATACGACGCGTTGTCGGCTGGCATGAAGGGGCTGATCGCGGACCTGCATGGCGTGCATAGCCCGGAGCGCAAGAACGCCGGGATGTCGCCCGAGTGGGAAAAGGAGAACCGGCTGCTGAACCCGCCGGTGGCGCAGCCGGTGGTGCGCGTGCATCCGGAGACCGGGCGCAAGGCGCTCTACATCGGCGAGAAGGTGAAGGCCTTCGAGGGCATGACCGATGAGGAGAGCGTACCGTTGATCGATTATCTGATCCGACATTCGACCCGACCGCAGTTCCTGTATCGCCACCAGTGGCGACCCGACGATATCGTGATCTGGGATAACCGATGCACGATGCATGTCGCGCTCGGCGACTACGACCCCACGCTGCGCCGGCACATGGAGCGCACGACCGTGATGGGCACGCCGTCGGGTCATGTCGCGTCCGACGCGGTCGCGCATTGAGCGCGATGCGCGGCGATCGTTCAGCGCACGACGCACCTGCGTGCCGATTGTTCGCAGCCGGAGCAGTCGCTGTCGGGCTGAGCTCCGCGACCGTGCATGCGCAACCCACCCCGGGCTATCCGGCGCGGCCGATCCGCATGCTGGTGCCATTCGCTCCGGGCGGGACGACGGACATCCTCGCGCGCGTCGTGGCCAATCAGATGGGCCAGGCGTGGAGCCAGACGGTGATCGTCGACAACCGTCCCGGCGCGAACGGCATCATCGCCAGCGAAACGACCGCGAAGTCCAACGCCGATGGCTATACGCTGCTGTATGTCGCGATCGGCCACGCGATCAACTCCCTCATCTATCGCAAGCTGCCCTACGACACCGAGCGCGACTTCACCCCGATCAGTCTGGGCGCGACGTTCGCGCAGCTCGTGCTGGTGCATCCTGGTGTCGCCGCAACGAGCGTCAAGGAGTTGCTCGCGCTCGCGCGCTCGAGTTCGAAGGGTCTCAACTACGCGTCGGGCGGCGTGGGCTCGTCCCAGCACCTGGCCGGGGCACTGTTCGCGTGGTCGGGCAAGGTGGACATCGGCCATGTTCCCTACAAGGGCGGCGCACCCGGGTTGACCGACCTGATGGCTCGCAACGTCGACATGATGATCATTCAACCGAATTCCCCGGAACAGGTGAGCGGGGGCCGCGTGCGGGCGCTCGCGGTGACTTCGCCGAAGCGCAACGCTGCCTGGCCTGATCTGCCGACGGTGGCCGAGGCGGGGTTGCCGGGCTACGAATCGCAGGCGTGGTACGGTCTCGTCGGCCCGCGCAACCTGCCGCGTGAGGTGTTGAAGGCGCTGCATGAGCAGGCCGCTGCTGCGCTCGGCGCGAAGGACATGCGCCAGCGCATCGCAGCCCAGGGCGGCGAGGTCATCGCGAGTTCGCCGACCGAGTTCGCCACCTTCATCCGGCGTGAGATCGATCGCTATGCCAAGGTGGTGCGGGAGACCGGAATCGTTGCTGAATAGACCGCTGCAAGCAGGCCCTTCTGCACGTCCCCGCCTCCGGGGTAGGCGCTTGCGCGCCGCGGCGCGCTGATGCATGAGGTCAGAGGGTTGATGGACCCGGCTCCGGGCGTGGCGGCGCGACATGCCATCGATCGATGATCCCCACGCCGCGGCGCTCGCGCCGACCGCCGCCCTGGCCCGGTTCATCGCCGACCAGAATCGGCGTACCTTGCCCGCAGCCGTTACCGAAGCCGCCGCCCGTGCCTTCACCCACTGGATCGGCTGTGCGCTGGGCGCTCACGGCAACGCATCGCTCGACGCGGTGCGGCGCG